>PWND01000210.1 GCA_003557965.1 Bacteroidales bacterium
AATGACTATCACCTATTCCTGCATCATTAAGATAGCCTGCTGCATATAAACCATTTTCAGAGTAGCTGAATTTTTTTATATCGCCTCTTGGGTGATGAACTGCGGTAATAGTTTCATCAAGTGATTCTTCAAGGGTACGGTTCCATCCTGCAAAATATGGATTGTAATTATGCGGAATATTTTGATTTAGTTTCATAAGCCAAAAATCTGTCCCCGTATTCCTTGCTTTTGAAACAGCACCACTCATACTATTATAAGAAGGTGGAGAATCAGGGTTTTCACAATTTTCGCTTTGCCAGTTGAACCAAACAACAACAGTAGATGGGTTTCTATAGCAGTGATTTGCAGACAGAATATAAGGTTTAAAATCTTCCTTTGTATTATTAATCAAAACGCCTGAGCAAAAAGCATTTCCGCCGGTTAATAGCATTACAGAAGCATTAACCTGGTCTTGCCAGTCATCAGCCTCCGGGCAGGATACATTCAAATTACAATTTCCTGAATGGCCAAAACCCCTTACGAATTGATATGGATCTCTGTACGCATGTGTTACTTTACTGATATTTAACTTGCCTTTAAATTCGGAAAGCCTTGGTTCATAATATTCAACTATTATGCTGTCGCCCCTGGCCAGCGTGGCAGCAAAATATTTATCTTCCTGGTTATTATAGATTGTAAAAGCTCCCAAAACATCGGAGTAATCAGTATTATAAATAAACAATTCAGCTCCCGGTGGCAGCTTATACTTATCAAAAGACAGGTTTATTGAGTAAGCTCCTTCTGAAACAATTCCAAGCTGCCATAATTTATCGCCACTGGGTAAATTAATCCAATTGCCGGAATTATCGGGAGAAATGCTTACCGGGATGTTTTTCCCAAAACGCCAGGGTATTCCTTTAAGTTTGTCGTTTACCAGGTCCTCTGCCTGAAGCCTTTCCACATTAACTTCCGGCATAAGGATAAATGATATGTCAGATAAGTTATTCTTTATGCCGTATGGCAATTTATTCTGGCTTATTTGTGAGTTTGCATCAAAAAAGCCAAAAAAGAAGATAATTAAGATTAAAATAGATGTTTTCATGACTAATTGCTTTTAAAATTTTCGACAAATATCGTAAATATTTACAATTAGTCAAATTTTTTTACAATTTAATGTGATATTTATTGCGATTGACCTAAATAATTTAAGGCCAGGGATGTGAATTCTTTTGGTTTGTCGGCATGCAGCCAGTGTGTTGCACCACTTATTGTTTTAATTTCAGCATAAGGAAAAAGCTTTTTAATCAGGTGCATTTCTTTCATTGTTATATAATCTGAGCGCCCTCCTTTTATAAACAAAGCCGGGCCTGTATATTGAGTTTCTGACTCTATCGCTTTTCCAATTTCGTTTAAATTGTTTAAAACAGCTTCCAGGTTAGTTTTCCAGCCAAAAGATGTTTTGTCCTTTCTATATAAGTTTTTCATTAAAAACTGCAAAAGCCTTTCACTTTTAATTCTTTCTGACAGAATTTTTTCAACTTCTTTTCTGCTTTTTACGGTATTAAAATCAATTGCCAGCATTGCATCAATAATCATTTGGTGCTTGTTTTCGTATTCAGCAGGGCTTATATCAGCAATTATAAGCCTATTAACCTTTTCCGGGTAATCAAAGGCAAATTGCATGATGGTTTTTCCGCCCAATGAATGCCCTAATAAGTGTGATGAGTTAATATTATGAGTATTCATAAACTCAAGAAGGTCGTCGCTCATTGCCTGGTAATTAAACACGTTGCTTTTTCCTGACTTTCCATGGTTACGTAAATCAACAATATATACTAAATAGTTTTCACTAAGCTTTTTAGCTATTGTAATCCAGTTGTCAAGCATTCCAAATAATCCATGCAAAATAATTAATGGTTGGCCATAACCGATTTTTTTATAGTTAAGTTCCATTCTGAAAACAAATAGTGTTTAATTTATCTCGTTAAGATATCGTTGTATTGTATTTTCAAGGCCATAATACAGTGCATCACTAATAAGGGCATGTCCAATAGAAACTTCAAGAAGTTTTGGTATGTTTTTTACAAAAAAGCCTAAGTTATCAAGATTAAGGTCATGTCCGGCATTTAAGCCAAGCCCGGCTTCATTTGCTGCTTTTGCTGCTTCTATAAAAGGGGCTATGGCTGCTTCTTTATCGTAAGGAAATTCTGCAGCATAAGGTTCTGTATATAATTCTACCCTGTCAGCACCTGTTTCTGCTGCTTTGTAAATCATTTCCCTGTCAGTTTCAATAAAAACAGACACTCTTATGCCGTGGCTTTTTATTTCAGCAATTACATCTTTTAAAAAATCCAAATGTTTAACAGTGTCCCATCCTGCATTAGATGTTAAAGCATTAGGAGGGTCAGGGACCAATGTTGCCTGGTGTGGCTTAATTTCTGCAAGCATATCTAAAAACTTCCTTGTAGGATAGCCTTCAATATTAAATTCCGTTGTAATAACAGGCTTTAAATCATATACATCCCGCCTTCTTATGTGTCTTTCATCAGGCCGCGGATGCACGGTTATACCCTGTGCTCCATACTTTTCACAGTTCCTGGCAGCTTCTACAACATCCGGGATATTACCACCTCTCGCATTACGAATTGTGGCAATCTTATTTATATTTACACTTAACCTTACCATGACTTTTTTTTGCAAATCTAAACAAAATGACTATATAATTAATTCCTTATCCATTTAAAATTTATGACTAATTTTGTACAACGGCAAACATTATAAATCTCTGCTATCATGAAGGCAAAAGACATAATGACAGACAATATAACAACTCTTAAAACATCTGACAATGCTAAGTCTGCATTGTCAATAATGGAAGAACTAAAAGTTTCTCACTTGCCAATTGTAAATAATGAAGTTTTTTTAGGATTAATATCAGAAAACGACATTCTTGATATTAATGATATGAAAGCACCTATAGGCAATCACCACTTATCTCTTTCGAAGCCAAATGTGCTATTTAGCAACCAAATTTTTGATGTAGTGAGGCTCGTTGCTGAACACTCGCTTACGCTTGTACCTGTTGTGGATGATAAAAACAATTACCTTGGCTGTATTACATTGGAGAGATTAACAAAAAGCTTTGCAAAAATATCTTCTGTTGGCCAACCCGGGGGTATTATTGTTGTTGAGGTAAACGCCCATGATTATTCACTTAGCCAGATTTCTCAAATTGTTGAATCAAATGACGCAAAGGTTTTATGCTCATACCTGTCTGCCCATGAAGACAGTAATAAATTTGATGTTACTATAAAGGTTAATAAAATTGATATATCCGGAATAATACAAACTTTCAACAGGTATGATTATATAATTAAGTGGTATTTTTCTGAAGAAAGCCGTTATGATGACCTCCTTGACTCCAGATATCAATCCCTGATGAAGTATCTTGATATTTAGATACAGGTAAATGTTTAACTTTTTTTTACCATATTCATTCAAAAAGCAAATGTGAATTTTTAAAGAATTGTTTATTTACATAGAGCAGCATATGTTTGTTAAGTTTATTGTTTTACAACTCACTACTCAAAAATTGTTAAACAGCTATTTGTTAAGTTATTATTATTTATTTTTATCAATTAAAACAACAACTGTCATTTTTAGATTAAATACAGAGTTTATAATATAAGGCAAAACAACTACAAACATGTACGACATTTTTAGCATCAAAATAAGATTTATCTTATTATTATTGTTATTCTCGTTTTCATGCAACAACGCAGAGGATAAACAAGAAGAAACTGCTTTTGAACAATTATCCGTTGAAGAACAAGCAGACATCATTCATGAGACTATCTTAACATTAGACAGCCATGTTGACACCCCCTTAATGTTTGGCCGGGAAAATTTTGACATTGGCAAATATAATGATATTGGCAAGCTTGATTTTCCAAGAATGGAAGAGGGCGGATTAGACGCAGCATTTTTTGCGGTCTTTTTAGGGCAGGGGGCTAGAACTCCCGAGGCATATGAAACAGCAAAAAGAAGAGCATTTGAGATAATAGATAATATTCACCAGGCAGTAAAAGAAAACAGTGATGTGGCAGAATTAGCTCTTACGGCTGATGATGCATACAAAATAAAGGAGAAAGGGAAAAGAGCCGTATATATCGGACTTGAAAATGGTTATCCTATTGGGTATGATTTGTCTTTATTACAAGAGTTTTATGACCAGGGTGTAAGGTATGTTGGGCCTGTTCATTCTCATAACAACCACTTAAGTGATTCATCAAGCGACAGAAAGGGTGAAGAGCATGGTGGCTTATCAGATTTTGGCAAAGAAGTAATTAAGGAGCTAAACCGCCTTGGCATGATGGTGGATGTTTCACACATGTCAGACAATGCTACTTTTGATGTTTTAGAAATAACAAAAGCCCCGGTAATTGCCTCTCATTCTAATGCTAAAGCATTATGTAACAGCCACAGGAATCTTAATGATAAACTTTTAAAAGCTATAGCAGAAAATGGCGGCGTTGTTCAGTTATGCCTTCTGACAAATTACGTTAAAGAAACTGATCCCAACCCACAAAGAGATTCTGCCATTGCAGATTTAAGGCATAGATATGACAACTATCAAAACCTTACTGATGAAGAGTTGAACAAGGTCAGGATAGAATGGGCAATGATTAATGAAAAATTTCCAAGAAACTTAGCTACAGTTGCTGACCTTATTGACCATGTTGACTATATAGCCGATTTAATTGGAATAGAGTATATCGGGTTTGGCTCAGACTTTGACGGTGGCGGAGAACTTATTGGCTGTAAAGATGTTTCGGAAATGAAAAACATAACAATTGAACTTCTTAACAGAGGATATTCAAAAAAAGAAATTGAAAAAATGTGGTCAGGAAACTTTATGAGAGTTTTCAGAAAAGTAGAAAAAACAGGCAAAGAACTTAGGAGATAAAGTTTTTTGAATAAATAAACCTTGTGAATAGTGATTAAAAATATAATTTTTGACTTAGGTGGTGTGATTCTGAATATAAGCTATGAGCTTTCAATAAAAAGCTTTATAGACTTAGGTGTAAAGGATTTTGACAAACTTTTTTCACAAGCATCTCAAAGTAAATTATTTGACAAATTTGATAAAGGTGAAATCACTCCGGAGCAGTTTCGTAATGAAATAAAACTGATGTCAGGAATAAACTTAAGCGATAAGCAAATTGACAAAGCATGGAATTCCATGTTGCTCGACTTTCCCCCGGAACGATTAGATTTGTTGAATAAAGTTAAAGACAACTACAGAGTTTTTTTACTAAGCAACACCAATGCGATTCATTACCCGGTATATTTAAAATACCTGGAAAATGAGTTTGGCTTAAGTGATTTGTCACATATTTTTGAAAAAGAATACTTATCTTATAAAATCGGTAAACGCAAGCCTGATAAAGAGGCCTTTTTACATGTTATTATGGATAAAAATTTGGTTCCGGGGGAAACATTTTTTATTGATGACTCCATGCAACATATTGAAGGAGCCCGCAAAGCAGGCTTACACGCGCACTGGCTAAATGTTACAAAAGAAAGCATTATTGAACTTTTTGATAACAGCGGAAATATTATTATTGAATAGCCAATAGTGTGAATGAAAGTTTACTGTAATTTTTTTTCAATATTTTCTTTCACTTAGCTAATATTGATAATCAATTAAAACGCTTTTCAGGATATTTTCTACTTCATTAAATGACCCGGCAGTTACCAGTTTAATCCTTATTGGTTTAAAATTTTTTATTCCTTTAAAGTAGTTTGAATAATGCTTGCGCATTTCAAAAACTGCTGTTTTTTCTCCCTTCCAATCCACTGACATTTTTAGATGCTGCAGGCAGGTTTCTACTCTTTCTTTTATATCAGGGCGTGGGATTTCATGTGAATTATTCAAATAGCTTTTTATTTCATTAAAAACCCAGGGATTGCCAATAGCAGCCCTGCCAATCATAATTCCGTCAACATTATATTTTTCTAATGCATTTCTGGCAGATTGCCCATCAATAATATCACCATTCCCGATTACCGGGATAGTAATATTTGGGTTGTTTTTTACTGCTCCAATAAGGCTCCAGTCGGCAACTCCTTTATACAACTGGCATCTTGTACGTCCGTGAATAGCAATTGCAGAAATTCCTGTATCCTGTAATCTTTCAGCAATTTCAATAATATTTTGGTTTTTTTGGTCCCAACCTAACCTTGTTTTTACAGTTACAGGTATTTTTACTGCTCTAACCACAGCTTCAGACATCCTGGCCATTTTCTCAACGTCATTTAAAAGGCCTGCGCCGGCTCCTTTTGCAGCAACTTTTTTTACAGGGCAGCCAAAGTTCAAATCAATAAAGTCAGGCTTCACCGACTCTACTATTTTCGCAGCTTCAACCACTGCGTCAATGTTAGCACCAAAAATTTGTATTGATACAGGCCTTTCTTCATTAGATATGTCGAGTTTATGCTTGCTTTTTATCGAATCCCTTATTAATCCGTCACTAGCCACAAACTCAGAGTAAACCCAGTCTGCTCCCATATTTCTGCAAATCATCCTGAAGGGAGGATCCGATACATCCTCCATAGGTGCGAGAATTAATGGAGGCCTGTCAAATTCTATGTTGCCAATCTTTATTTTTTTCAAAATCAAAAAAAAAGTTTTTATTACTTTTGCCTTTTCACTGGCAAAAGTAAAGAAAAAGATATAATGAAAGAGGAAGGTATTTTAAGGAATTTTCATCCATTTGCAAAATTAATTGCATTGGTATTAATAATGTTTTCAAGCTTCTTAGTGGTTTTCTTTGTTGGGATACTTGCAGCAACATTGTTTTTTGACCTCCCTTCATTATATGAAATAATTGAAGGAAATATTATACTGGATAGTGATGAACTGATAAGCTTTAATAAATTTAATCAAACTATCAGCCACATAGGCTTATTTATTGTTCCTTCAATAATTTTTGCATGGCTTATAGGGGGCAGAGTTGCCAGGTATCTTCAAATTAATATCAAGCCCGACTTAAGACAGGTTTTTATAGGAATTTGTTTAGTATTTATATCATTACCCCTAATAAACTTTCTGTTGCATATTAATATGCAACTAAGTTTGCCCGGCTTTCTTGAACCACTCGAAAAATGGATGGTTAGCACTGAAAAAGCTGCCGAGAAAATAACCCATCAGTTTTTGAGCGTAAGTAGTTTGCAGGGCTTATTATTAAACATTGTAATTATTGCCGTTATTCCGGCAATAGGCGAGGAGTTTATCTTCAGGGGCGCACTGCTGAATATTTTCAAACAATGGACAAAAAATACACACATAGCAGTGTGGATAACAGCAATTATTTTCAGCACTATACATTTCCAGTTTTTCGGGTTTTTGCCAAGATTATTTTTAGGAGCATTATTCGGGTATTTTGTTGTTTTTAGTGGGACTATCTGGATAGCAATTATTGCTCACTTTATCAATAATGCTGCAGCTGTTACTGCATTTTATTTATATCATAACGAAATTCTTGACATACAACTTGAGGAAATAGGGAAAGGAACTGCAGGCACGTACCTTGTAGTATTAAGCACACTTCTGGTTATATTGCTTTTGTTTGCAATGTGGAAAATTGGGAAAATAAAAAAAAATGAAACTATATATCCTTAAGCAGTTTGTTTTTTGAATGTTGGCCTATTGTATCATTAAACTCCTTGAGGGCATCTTTCAAATATTCCAGTTCTTTGGTTTTTTTTGCAATTATAATATCAATGCCAATGTGGTCTAATTTATCAAGTACTGTTTTTACCGTAATTTTGTTAATGTCAAAAGCCGGTTGAAATGCATCTTCTTTAGATATTTCAACTCTTTCTTCTTTTATAAATGTTGCATCATCCAAATCACTTAAAAGTTTTCTTGCCACTTTTGTATAATCTTCCTTTTTGCTTTTATAGCCTTGTGTTTTTGTAATCAAATGCACTTCTTCCAGATCGTCAATAACTTTTCTTGTAAGCTTTATGGGTACATCCAGCATGTGTGCAATTTGTGAAGCTGTTAATGCTTTGTCGCCATTGTCAAACCTCTTAGATAGCAGGTTCATAACCATTAATGCAAGTAGTTTTTGGTTGTATGGGCTCATCCTTTGAGCTTCAATTTCAAACTCGTAATGTTCTACATTTTGATTAGCAAAAGATATTTCAGCACCGAAAAGTATTACCAGCCAGGATATCTGCATCCATATTAACAGTAATGGTAATGCAGCAAAACCTCCATAAATAGCGTTATATTTTGACACTCCAATTTGAAAGTTAACATAACCCCATTGTACAAGTTGCAATAAAGTACCTGCAATAATAGCAGCAATTAATGCCGAGCGAAACTTAACATTTGTATTGGGCATTATCATGTATATGCTTATAAGCATTATCCATATCAAAAAATACGGAATAAGATTTATAAAAAACATTATTACCGGGCTAAAAAATCCAATAACGGCAATTTGTTCAGATAGGCTAATAATTTTTGTTGACAGAAAAACTGTTGAACCGCTGGACAATATAAAAAATACCGGAGCAATAAACATTAATGCAAAATAATCACTTACTTTACGAGAAAAACTTCTTGATTTTTTTATTTGCCAAATGTCATTAAAAGAGCTTTCTATATTGCTCAGCACCTGCATAACTGTATATAAAAGTATTATCAGGCCAATTCCGGCAATAATGCCACCACTTGTTGTTTTCAACAGTGATTCCGAAAATTCAAGAATATATTTAATTACTTCTTCTTTACCGGCAAAAGCACTGGTTAATTGCTTTTCCAAAAAAGCCTCGAGGCCAAAACCCTTTGCAATACCAAAAGCCATTGCAAAAACAGGAACAACACTAAGCAACGTAAAATATGTAAGAGCAGAGGCCCGTAACTGAACTTTATCCTCGGTAAATCCCCTGAGTGCAAGTACCACAATGCGTGCCTGCTTAAACAAAAATGATTTTCTTGGTGACAAATCTTTTAGTGATATTTTCCAAATATCACGTTCAAAAAACTTTATTAGCGCACGTATTTTATCTAAAAGCTTTTTCATAAAGTTTTCTTTGCTGGTTGTTTTCTTTAAAAATTGTACGTAAATATTGGATTTTAGTTGCTGAAAAACAAAAAGCTGCATTAAAGCAGACACATTTTCAAAAATTTAATAATCAAAAATGCCTGTAAATCTAATGCAGCTTTAAAAAAATATGGTAAAGGATTATTCAACAATAAAAATATCTTTTGATATTCCCTTGTTGATTTCTATACTCTTTACAGTGGCATTAATAACTTGCGGGCCGGCTTCATGTCTTATTTTAGTAGGAAACATCACATTTCCAAACATTTTATAATCTGACATATAAGCATTTCCCTGGTCAGATACAGTTTTTATTTTTAGCCCTGTTTCTGTATCATAATACTCATAAGATTTAACTCCTTCAGGAGTAACAGATTCAAGCCTGTAAGCATTTTTTCCGTTTACAGTTTCAACAGATAACAGATTTTTTTCTATTCCCAGTTCTTTATATTTTAGCTCTGCATTAAAGACAGATTGTCGCTTAACC
This sequence comes from Bacteroidales bacterium, assembly GCA_003557965.1. Taxonomy (GTDB): domain Bacteria; phylum Bacteroidota; class Bacteroidia; order Bacteroidales; family UBA7960; genus PWND01. The sequence goes on from PWND01000210.1 coordinate 9,586, forward strand.
ATTTCAAATACAGGCCCTTCAGTAAACTCTTGTTTTCCCGTTGGTGAGATAATAACAGCTTTTTCACCATCAAAAACCTGTACACTTTTCTGCCCCGGGGCAACAGTTTTTTGCTTTAAATAATGCGGTGCTTTTTGATATGTAATTATTTCCAGGTCCATACCCATTATGCTTGCGCCCTGCACCTGTTTTATATCCTTTAATTCTTTAAGGTTAGCCTTACCTCCGATTGCTTCGAAATAATTTTCCATTACAATGTCGGCAGTTAAGCCATCAGGTATTTCTCTTTTCTCCTTTTTTACGCGCTCGAAGTTTTGATTATATAGGTGGACTTCTCCATCCATTGCAAACTTCTTCAATCCTTCACTTATATCATCAGCCTTTCCGGCCACCATTATATGGCAATTTTCAGGAAGTATAAAACGGCCTGCAACTCTTTGTATGTCTTCTACAGTAACAGCATTCAAAGTTTTCAGGTAATTTACAAAATAATCATCAGGCAGGCCATAATGAGCAATTTCAAAAGCAAAATCAGCAACTGTCCTGGGTTCTGCAAGTCTCAATGCAAATACTCCGGTAAGGTAGTTTTTTGCAGTTTGCAGCTCTTCTTCTGAAACAGGCTCAAGAACCATTTTATACATTTCGTTTAAAATTTCCTGAACGGCACTATCAGTAACTTCTGTGCCCACATCAGTAAAGATAGAAAAGCGCCCTGTGAGATTGTCTCTTTCCAGGTTGGAATAAGCGCCATAAGTAAATCCGTATGTTTCTCTTAAATTTTCATTTAACCTGAACATTCCTCCTCCTAAAATTGTATTCATCAGGCTGGCTGCAATACGATCTTCATCGTCTGGCTTAAAGTCAACAGCATAACCAACACGCAAGGTTGACTGTACTGCAAGAGGCCTGTCAATAACTGAAACCATTCGTTCTGCAGGAGGGCTTACTTCCGGATATTCAACCTCGGGGACAGGCCTGGCCTGCCAATCGCCAAAATAATTTTGTAGTTGTGCTTTTACTTTATCTGCTTCAACATCTCCAACAACAATAAGGTAAGCAGAATTAGGCCTGAAGTAATCTTCATAATATTGTTTGCACTTTTCGATAGTAATATTTGACAATGTCTGCTCTGTTTCAGCCTCACTATATGGGTGGCCTTCTCCAAAGACTAATTTATTGTAAAGAACTCTAATCATGTAAGAGGGATCATTCCTTTGAGTTGCTAGGTTTGATTTTCTTTGGTTTCTGATTCTTTCAAACTCTTCTGTTGGAAAAGTTGGGTTTAATAGTATATCCGATAAAAGTTCCAGCAGAGTATCATTGTGTCTGCTAAGCGAAGAAGCAAAAAACCCTCTTCCATGAGTATTCACGTTTGCTCCAATAAAATCTATTGCATCGTCAATTTCTTCTTTTGTGCGGTTGCTGGTGCCATTTCTTAATAACTGGCCGGCAATATCAACATAGCCCTTATATTCACCCTCTAATATTGAAGGATGAACAAGCCTTAGATTATAACTAACCCTTGGCAGTCTGTCGTTTTCAACAACAATAACTCTCAACCCATTATCAAGTTCAAATTCTTCTGCTTCAGGAATATTAATAACAGGTGCAGGGCCCGGCTCTGGCCTGGTGCTTCTATCAACCTGTGCAATAGCCGGAAACACAATTAAAACACTTAATATTATCGTAATATATGATTTTATAAATTTCATTTTCTTTGATTTTTAATTGTTATTATCTCAGTTGATTATTTCGAATTTAGTTTTTAGGTAAATAATAAATCACAACCCTGTTTTCTGGTACCATATATTTATTTGCAACCCTTACAATATCATCTATGGTAACTTTCATATACTTCTCAATTTCTGTGTTTATCATATTGGCATCACCATGCATAATATGATAATTGGCAAGATTATCAGCAAGCCTGTCAAGTGAAGCATAATTAAATACAGCCGATGACTCTTTGTTGTTTTTAAGCTTTTGAAGTTCTTTTTCCGTTAATCCGTGTTTTCTGACTTTTTCAATTTCGGTGTTTATTGCTTCTTCCAAGCTTTTTGGGTCAACACCCATATTAGCAATACCCAAAACAAGAAATAAGCCCGGATCCTCCAGCTTAAAAGGAATACTTTGTATCGCCAAAGCTTTCTGCTGCTGATTTACAATACTTCGGTGCATCCTAGAACTCTCACCGCTAGATAATAAAGTAGTAAGCATATCTAATGCATAAAAGTCATCGTGTGTCATTTCCGGGATACGATAAGCCTGAATAATGGCAGGAATCTGAATGTCAGGATCATAAACAGTATCTCTCACTTCCTCCCCTAAAGGAGGCTCAACTACGTCAGGCCTGTAAATTGGTTTGGTTCCTTGTGGAATTTCAGCAAAATACAAATCTACCCATTCTTTTGTTTGCTCAACATCAATATCGCCGGCTATAGTCAAAACTGCATTATTTGGAACATAATAAATGCTGTGAAATTCTCTGAACTCCTCTAATGTAGCTTGGTCAATATACTGAACTGACCCGATAGGCATCCAGTTGTATGGGTGTTTGGAAAAGGCGCGCTTAAAAGTCTCTTCCAAAATTCCTCCATAAGGCCTGTTGTCATACATTTGACTGCGCTCTTCACGTATAACACTACGTTGCGTTTCAACACCTTCATCATCAATTACAAGGTGCAACAATCTTTCTGATTCCATCCACAAACCCATCTCAAGCTGGTTGCTGGGAAGCATCATAAAATAATGCGTTTTATCATGAGATGTGTATGCATTAATAACACCTCCGGCATCTTGTGCTAAAGTGAAAAAATCACCCCGCTCAATGTTTTTGCTGCCTTCAAACATCAGGTGTTCCATGTAGTGCGCAAAGCCAGTCCTGTCAGGTTTTTCATTTTTGCTGCCAACATGATATGTCATGCCAACAGCTACAATCGGAGTTGAATTATCTTCATGTAAAATTACATGTAATCCATTATCCAGGGTATATTCAATAAACTGGATTTCTGTTTTAGCAGCTACGGAATAACCCAAAACTGCAAAAAAAGCGAAAAATAAAAACAGCCTTTTCATATATTTAAAATTTTCTGATTTGGTTAATTAAATTAATTAGTTATAATATTTGATTTTAATAAATTAATTGATTCTAAATTTTGATTTCAAGGTCTAAGTCATCCATGAGTTTTTTTAGTTCAGGCTTTTTCTCTAACATTGATGTTATTTTTTCTTCCGGCAAATATGGTTTTTTAATTTTACTAGCCTGTTTATTTTCAACAACTTTAGTATTAAGCTTAACGGAGTAATTATTAAGTTGTTTTCTAATAAAGCTTAAAAGTTCTATCTTTTTTTCATTTATTTCAGCTTCCTGAACACCATTATCCAGAATTAAACTAATCTCGTTGTTTTTTAATGCTGGTGGGTTTTTTGTTAAGCTGATATACAGATTCTTGTTTTTTTCTTTGTAGATGTTTGTTAGTTTTTCCCATGCTGTTTTGAAGTCATGAGTTGAAAAATCATCATTCGGAAAGCCTTCTTTGTAATCTAAATCATTTACTTGTTCAGCTTTTTTTTTTTCATCTAAGCTGTCGTCTTTTATCCTAATTGTTAAAGACTCAGATGCATCTTTTTCGGGAGTCTGTTTCTTTTCTTGTGTTTCAGGCTGGTAGCTTGCCTTTTGTGGCTCCTCGTTTTTTGTTGACACATCTGTTTTTGCATCTGGCAGGGGAGGGCTTACAGCCTTTTTCTCATCTTCTATTTTTGTTTTGCTTTCAGTAGAGTTTTTTTTTTCAGCGCCAGGAGTATCTTTGGCTGTTTGCATACTCAGAAGTGCCAGCTCAATGGTTAGCCTCTTATTGGTAGCACTTTTATAATCAATATCGCACTTATTGATTATTGCTAATGACTTAAGTAAAAAGCCTTCATCACTCAATTTGCTTTGTTCTAAATATTTTTTCTTAATAGAATCGCTTACATCAATAAGCTTAACGGTTTCAGGATTTTTGCATACCAGCAGGTTTCGCAAATGAGCTCCAAGCCCAATAATAAAATGGCTTCCTTCAAAGCCTTTCGAAATTATTTCATCAATTAACAGCAGCACTTCCGAGGCATTATTTTCCAGGATATGGCCTGTAATTTTAAAATAATAATCATAATCAAGAACATTCAGGTTTTCAATTACATTATCATAAGTAATTTTATCACCTGCAAAGCTAACCATTTGATCAAAAATTGAAAGAGCATCCCTTAGTGCTCCATCAGCTTTCTGGGCAATTATATGTAAAGCTTCATAATCTGCCTGTACATTTTCCTTGCCAGCAATAAACTGCAGGTGTTTTGCAATATCATCAACAGTAATTCTTGAAAAATCATAAATCTGGCATCGGGATAAAATTGTAGGAATAATTTTATGCTTTTCTGTAGTTGCAAGAATAAATTTTGCGTAAGCAGGCGGTTCTTCCAGGGTTTTTAAGAAAGCATTGAATGCTGCACTTGAAAGCATGTGGACCTCATCAATAATATAAACTTTATAACTGCCTACCTGTGGTGGAATTCTAACCTGATCCACTAAAGTACGAATGTCATCAACAGAGTTGTTAGAAGCTGCATCCAACTCATGTACATTAAATGAAGCCGACTCATTAAAAGACACACAAGATTGGCATTTATCGCAGGCTTCTATATTTTCAGTTAAATTTTCACAGTTTATGGTTTTTGCTAAAATTCTGGCACATGTGGTTTTCCCCACTCCCCTTGGCCCACAAAATAAAAAAGACTGGGCAAGATGATTGTTCTTTATTGCATTTTTTAATGTGCTTGTAATAGATTTTTGCCCTACTACTGTGTCAAAAGTAACCGGCCTGTACTTTCTGGCTGATACAACAAAACTTTCCATTAATTAATAAAAAAGTTAGAAAAACAGAAATACAAATGTATTGCTTTTTGTCATTTTTGTAAAATATTATTTTTTAAAAAAGACAAATATTTTTAAATATCGGCTGAACTACCGGGAATGGAACTATTATTGAAAGTTTCCTGTTCAAAGCTATCAGGGCTGGGCGACTCCCGGTAGTTTCTTTCTATACTGTTTTAACGAAATACCTTCAATGTTTTGAAAAGCCCTGTAAAGCGAGTTTATTGACCCAAATCCTGATAATTCAACAATTTGATCGTTTGTAAGGCTTGGGTTTTCTTTCAGAAGTTGTTTAACATGTTTTACCCTGTAATTATTTACAAAGTTGCAAAAATTCTGTCCGTACTCGTTATTTATCATTCTGGAAACATAAGTGCGGTTTGTGCCAAGCAACTTAGAAACTTCCCATATTTTTAAAAACGGAGATTTAAATAATTTTTCTTCGGTAAATAATTTTTCAAGCTTTGCCTTTAAGCGCTTTTCATAAAGAATACTACTATTGCTAACTTCCAGGTTAAACTCTTCCTTTTCCTGGTTGTCCATATCCTCAACCGGAACAGCCTGCTGAGTATTTCCAAGCAAACCAATAAAAAACAACATAAATGAAAATATTATTGAAGGCATGGATAATGCCAATACATTATCAGCAAAAGCTTCTCTACCTGCTATTGCTAAAAAAACACTTGAAATTGATGTAATAGCAAGTGATATATTAATAAATTGAACCCAGTGCAGTTCCATACCTTCTATATTAGAGTAATATTGTTGCACCCGTTGTGAGTTTTTTATTATAAGATTAAAGTTTTTTACAAGATAATACAATACCTGTATTATAAAAGCCAGTCTTGCAGTGTTTGCTATAGAAAGCATGTAGAAACTAATGCCTTCGGCCTCACCTTTCCCGGTTAGCACTTTTGAAAAAAACTCTATTTGCTGCTCAGGGCTCATCATAAAATAAATGACGGTATGAACTAAAAAAACTATTAAAGGAATAATAAAGTGAGGGTAGTGTTTTGAAATTGAAAACCTGCTGTCAACAGTTAAAAGCCTGATGTATATATGATATAAAGGATACACCAACAACATTGCCAAAGTGTAAAACCCATCAAAGAACCTGTAAATATTATATTGTTCTGTAAAATAAAAAAGGTGGGAAACATATAAAACAAAAGCAGCAATCATAAATTTCCCAAGAAATGATTTGGGGGTGCCCTTGTTTTCAGAATAAGAATTCAGTACAATAGCCCAAAACAAAGTAATATAAACAGGATTTAACAGTAGTACAAGCCTAAGCATGTCAGGAATTTTACCAGGTTTGTTGTATTAAGTTTGCCGCTATAAAAATACAAAATCATTTTACAGTTTGAATAAAAATTTTTACACTGTGAAAATTAAAACTCATGAAATATTAACACTTTTGTATATTAATGTTTTAATTTCAATGCAATATTCAATATGATGTTTTTTATTTTTCAAATAACTTTTGTATTAATTTATTAACAAGCTGAGATATGAAAAAGTTTATTTTGTTATTTGTAGTTACAGGATTATGCATTAACCTGTATTCACAATCAAGGATAATAGTTCAAAACGACCAGGAAGCTCAGGTTTTCGGACATTTTAGCGATGCACTCGCTGCCACACAAGCCGGTGATACTATTTATTTGCCCGGCGGAGCTATTGATATTGGGACTTCTTATATAGAAAAGGAGTTGACAATATTCGGGGCGGGGCATAACCCTCAATATACAGAAGCTACCGGAGTTACTATGCTTAACGGCACTTTGTATATGCGTCAGGCTGACCCTGAAATCCCCCTTGAAAACATACACCTTGAAGGGTTCTATATTTCAGGTGATATCAGAATAGGTACACTTACTACTAATCAAAATGTTAACCAGGTAAACATTAGAAGGGTCAGTATGAATAATTTGTATTTGAGTCGTTCAGAATCTGCAACCGGTGAAGCCGACCATATCCACATTATAGAAAATATTATAAGAGGCAGAGTTTATGGGGGAGATGCGCAAAATGTGCTTTTTTCTAAAAACATCATCCAGGGATTTTTCTGGTATTTTGATGGAAATGCAGTTTTTACAAATAACATTTTTCTTAACGATCAAAGCTCTTCCACAGTTAATACCTCATTTCGTTATATAACTAATTCCACTTTCAGAAACAATGTTATCCGTTGTGTTAATGCAAGCAGGTGCTTTAACAATATGTCTGCCAACAATTTCTATAATAATATGTGGCGATATGATTTTTCAGTACCCTCCGGTTCAACTGGCAGCGGCAACATTATTGACCTCGACCCTGATGAAATTTTTGTAAATGCCACAGGCAGTAGCTTTGACTATGATTTTGATTATCAGCTACCTGAAGGTTCTCCCGGTATTGGAGCAGGGACGGATGATACTGATATCGGCATATATGGCACACCACGACCTTTTAAAGAAGGTTCCGTACCACGTATCCCCTGGATTAAAAGCAAAACAATTGCCCCTGAAACCGATGAAGATGGCAAGCTGAACGTGGAAATTGAGGTGGAGGCGCAGGAAGAATGAAGTGAAAAGTTAAAAGTGAAAAGTTAAAAGTTAATATCAAACAATCGGGCAATCGGCAACTTAAATCAAATTTATACACACAAAAAATTTTCGATTATGAATAAAATTTTGCTAACAACACTAATTCTAATCTCATTCACAATTACATCATTTGCACAGAAACAAGTTATTTTGCAAAGTGATGGTGAATACACCATTTTTAGCTCATCTGATGCATTTGAAGATGCATATAATGCAGCAGAAGACGGTGATACTATTTATTTACCCGGGCTGCAATATAGCTCTCCATCAAATATAGAAAAAAGCATTACTGTTTATGGTACCGGCTACCATCCTGATCATACAGAAGCTACCGGAAGAACAAGAATAAGCGGTTTTCGTTTTAGGGATGGCTCTTCAGGAAGCCATTTTGAAGGAATGTATGTAAGTGGTACCATTCAATTTGCCGGAGATCTTATCGAAGATGTAACTTTAAAAAGATTGCATGTTAACGGAGATATTAAATTTAATAGAATAAGCAGCGACCCCTGCACTGAGTGTAATAATATTATAATCAGAGAGTGTGTGTTTGATGAATTCAACGGCGGATATTCTGATATTACTAACTTGAATTTGTTTAATAATATTACTGAAAGAATAGAATATATTGATAATTCAAATGGAGTCAATAACAATGTAGCATGGATTGCAAACAATATTATAATTCGTAGTTGGGCTCCAATATATCATATAAATAACGCTCTTATTGAGAACAACATTATTATTGGTGGTATTTCTAATTGTCATAGTAATGCATTTAAAAATAATGTTTTTGACGAAGATCCCACCAGCAATGAAGAAAATACCTGGACAGATAACTATGTTGACGTGGATGAAGAAGAGCTATTTAGTGATTATCCAGGAGGCAGCTATAGCTACGATAACAATTATTCTCTTGATGATCCGGGAAGCTACCAGGGTAACACAGGCAACCAGGTTGGAATCTATGGCGGGCTTATACCTTTCAAAGAAAACACACGTCCGTCAAACCCGCAAATACTTAGTAAAGAAATTGAAAGCAGCACTGATGAGGATGGTAATCTTGGTGTTGAAATTGAAGTAGAAGCACAGGATGAATAAAGTGAAAAACTAAAAGTTAAAAGTTAAAAACTAAAAGTGAAAAGTGAAAAGTGAAAAACTAAAAGTGAAAACTAAAAGTAAAAGCTGGAGCGAAGCGGAAGTCCCGGGAATGTGAGGATTTGGGATGAAAAATAAAAAGTTGTTTATATATTAAATATTTCGCTTTCAGCTTTGAGCTAATATTTTATGCATAACTTTTATACAAATAAAAAAGGATAATAATGAAACAAATACTGATTATAATATGTTTTTTCCTGGCGTCGGGCTTGTATTCTCAAAATTTTATTGAACGCTCGCAGTATTGGTTTAATAACAAATTTGAAGAAGCTGTTACTGAAGATATTGAAACTCCCGCTGAGTCAATTACTTTTTCTGAAAGTATTTCAACTTCGCATCTTAGTGATGGGCTACATACATTCCATGTACGCTTTCAGGACAGTGAGGATAAATGGAGCGCCATAAAAAGCAGCTTTTTCTATAAAGTTCCACAAGCAGAAGTTACCGATAATAAAATTGAAGCTTATGAGTTTTGGTTCAATAATAACTATGATGATGCTGAATATACAACAACAGAGAGTTCGTCAACCATCAATTTAAATGAAAGTATTGATGTGGAAAATTTATCTGACGGTTTGCACACTTTCCATATACGCTTTAAAGATAGTTCCGGTAAATGGAGTAGTACCCTAAGTAGCTTCTTTTACAAAACAGAGACTCAGGAAGTTGTAGAAAAAAACATTGTTGAATACCAATATTGGCTAAACAATGATTTTGATAATGCCGTAAATGCTGATGCAAACGACCAGCAAACTTTCATATTTAATGAAAACATTGATTTTTCGGAAATTAATGATGGGTTACATACTTTCCATATTCGTTTTAAAGATAATTCCGGTAAATGGA
>PWND01000345.1 GCA_003557965.1 Bacteroidales bacterium
AATCTAGGCTAAAACTACATTTCAATTCCACTTTGGTACGATTGATAGCCTAATACGCAGTATAATAATGAAGTGAAGTTTATGACATTTCAATTCCACTTTGGTACGATTGATAGAATAAATAGAAATAAGTCGTGTCAACAATTCTTTATTTCAATTCCACTTTGGTACGATTGATAGTGAGGAAGGATTACTTGAATCTAGGCTAAAACTACATTTCAATTCCACTTTGGTACGATTGATAGCCTAATACGCAGTATAATAATGAAGTGAAGTTTATGACATTTCAATTCCACTTTGGTACGATTGATAGCTTTATGATTTAAGGAGATTATCTCTAATAACTGCATTTCAATTCCACTTTGTACGATTGATAGCTGCCACCCCTTCTTCTTTTCCCTATCACCTTCTTCATCATTTCAATTCCACTTTGGTACGATTGATAGAAATAGTTGAATATTGTGAAATTGCGTCTGTTGAACATTTCAATTCCACTTTGGTACGATTGATAGAAACTTGATTTATGACAAAGGGGCTGAAATTGCTTATTTCAATTCCACTTTGGTACGATTGATAGAAAAATTCTTTCATGTGACATTTATACTAAAACTGTTATTTCAATTCCACTTTGGTACGATTGATAGATCCTATTGTTTGTAATTATTTTGCTTTTTGCATTTTAATTTCAATTCCACTTTGGTACGATTGATAGATGTACTTCCACAAATCATCACTAAATAATATAAACATTTCAATTCCACTTTGGTACGATTGATAGAGATAGGGTGATAAGGGAATTAAGGTTAAGGAAATTATTTCAATTCCACTTTGGTACGATTGATAGAGATGATTCTTTTTCTTATTATTTTAGTGCTTATGAATTTCAATTCCACTTTGGTACGATTGATAGTTTTTGTTCAAATCTTATATGCAAGCAAGGAATTAAATTTCAATTCCACTTTGGTACGATTGATAGACATTTCCTGACTACAACATAGAAAGAGAATTTTCATTTCAATTCCACTTTGGTACGATTGATAGCAGGACGTTCAAATAAAGTAAGAGTGTCCTTATAAATTTCAATTCCACTTTGGTACGATTGATAGGATATAAAGCCCCGAGTAATTGAAGACATAAAAACAAATTTCAATTCCACTTTGGTACGATTGATAGATTGAGTGTAACTTCAACCCTAATGAAATAATAAATTTCAATTCCACTTTGGTACGATTGATAGTCGTAGCACTTGCACACAAAATAGCCATAAACACAATGATTTCAATTCCACTTTGGTACGATTGATAGCAGTAACATAATCCCCTGAAACTTTACCTATCATTTATTTCAATTCCACTTTGGTACGATTGATAGTTAATAATTCACTGGATAATTTAATGAAATTAACCAATTTCAATTCCACTTTGGTACGATTGATAGAATGAAGGTCATGCACTTCCAAGTTGTCAGAATTGATTTCAATTCCACTTTGGTACGATTGATAGTCAAATAAATTTTCAAAGTCCTTTCTGTTTGCTACATTTCAATTCCACTTTGGTACGATTGATAGCAGCGTCCTACCTCGCCTGTAGTTTAGTGTATTTTGAAATTTCAATTCCACTTTGGTACGATTGATAGTTCCTGTCCCGTAAAGATTGTAAATAATTTTTAATTATTTCAATTCCACTTTGGTACGATTGATAGATAATCCATTTCGTCAGTGTCCAAATCAAATATCCATTTCAATTCCACTTTGGTACGATTGATAGTGAATGCAATGAATGTGAACGTTACGACGATTGTAATTTCAATTCCACTTTGGTACGATTGATAGTCAACATTGTGAAACATTAAATAATATTTTTCCTAAATATTTCAATTCCACTTTGGTACGATTGATAGTTTATCAAGAAGTATTCAGGCAGTACCATATATAATTTCAATTCCACTTTGGTACGATTGATAGCAACTTCGTTTATCTCTCCATCCCAAACATATACCTTATTTCAATTCCACTTTGGTACGATTGATAGAAATCTAACCTTACAAGAAATGGACTGTTTAGTTGATTTCAATTCCACTTTGGTACGATTGATAGTCGCTGGTTCAACTATCGACCAGTTAGAGTGTATTTCATTTCAATTCCACTTTGGTACGATTGATAGAATTTAAAAAATGGCAACAACAAAGAGCAAAAGATTCATTTCAATTCCACTTTGGTACGATTGATAGAAAACACGTACGTAAATAATAAAACCCACTCTAATATTTCAATTCCACTTTGGTACGATTGATAGAAGAAAAAATGGGCGCTTGTAGTTGCAGCTATACTATTTCAATTCCACTTTGGTACGATTGATAGGATAAGAGACAAAAGGATCAATAGGAATAAGCGTCATGATATTTCAATTCCACTTTGGTACGATTGATAGATACCGGCCAGAGATGTACGGTAAGGATGAATATGAATTTCAATTCCACTTTGGTACGATTGATAGCCTTTATGTTTTTGCACCAGCTGCGGCTCTCCCGCATTTCAATTCCACTTTGGTACGATTGATAGAAAATTCCCTGTCGCTGCATCTGTTTTATCAATAAAATTTCAATTCCACTTTGGTACGATTGATAGCCTGCCGATGTTATTGACTTCATGCTACAATTTCGATTTCAATTCCACTTTGGTACGATTGATAGGAAGAAAGGTAAAAACGCAAATGTTTCGACAAATTTTTATTTCAATTCCACTTTGGTACGATTGATAGTCTATGTCGCAAATTCGCAAGAAACAGAATATGTGATTTCAATTCCACTTTGGTACGATTGATAGCGTTGGCATGCACTCACACCAGCTCAGCGCGCACAAATTTCAATTCCACTTTGGTACGATTGATAGCGTTGGCATGCACTCACACCAGCTCAGCGCGCACAAATTTCAATTCCACTTTGGTACGATTGATAGTACGATGCTAGTGATGGTACACGAGGAGCTTCATTATTTCAATTCCACTTTGGTACGATTGATAGTCTTTTGAATAAGATACTTGAGGATTGATTATGTTATTTCAATTCCACTTTGGTACGATTGATAGTTTGTATCAGATTTTGAATATTAAAAACGTCTAACCAGATTTCAATTCCACTTTGGTACGATTGATAGGGTGTCCGGTTTAGCCCAGCGATAATCTTCAGAACATTATTTCAATTCCACTTTGGTACGATTGATAGTTCACACCCTTGCGACCGATACCACTTTACCCATATTTCAATTCCACTTTGGTACGATTGATAGTTTAAGAATTTCATTATACTCTCCTTTCAGTTTTATTTCAATTCCACTTTGGTACGATTGATAGAACTCAGCTAATTGTCTACTCAAATCCTCAAATACTATTTCAATTCCACTTTGGTACGATTGATAGTTTGCCATAATTATTATATTATATACAACCGACTTTGATTTCAATTCCACTTTGGTACGATTGATAGTTTGCTCCCATTCCTTGCTCAAGTCACGTGGGACGCATTTCAATTCCACTTTGGTACGATTGATAGTCCCTGCTGAAGGAGAAGAAAATTGGTATATTTTAATTATTTCAATTCCACTTTGGTACGATTGATAGTTATCAATGCCATACTGATTCTCGTGTTCATTCCATCGATTTCAATTCCACTTTGGTACGATTGATAGTTTGCTTGTTCCCGTGCATACCGCATTATTAATGAATTTCAATTCCACTTTGGTACGATTGATAGTTTTGTAATTCAGCAATGAAATCTACCTTATCCCACATTTCAATTCCACTTTGGTACGATTGATAGTTGCCGGAACGCTTCTGACCTCATATACCAGGACTGAATTTCAATTCCACTTTGGTACGATTGATAGAGTCTGTGATTATTGAATACACATAATCATTTTTAATATTTCAATTCCACTTTGGTACGATTGATAGAAGCCTTTGAAACCCTTTGTGAAGGGTTCGGAATGCTTATTTCAATTCCACTTTGGTACGATTGATAGTTGCTGTCTATTTCGGTGATCAACACTTTGAGACTATATTTCAATTCCACTTTGGTACGATTGATAGACCACAAGCTCACCTCAAATTACTGCAATTCCCGAATTTCAATTCCACTTTGGTACGATTGATAGGATTTAGGTAAATACAAAAACAATGAAGCAGATATAGATTTCAATTCCACTTTGGTACGATTGATAGTTTTTGTTGATGATCCCCGACAAGCTACGTATAGGATTTCAATTCCACTTTGGTACGATTGATAGTGACTGCACAGATAGCGACAGAGATTTATAACCAAATTTCAATTCCACTTTGGTACGATTGATAGAGCAACAAGCAAAAAAACCATTACCGGCGAAAAGCCATTTCAATTCCACTTTGGTACGATTGATAGAATTATTGAAGCAGTCATAAAACGTGCTACAATCATTTCAATTCCACTTTGGTACGATTGATAGAACCGATTGAGCAGGTTGCTAAGTTTGATGAAAATACATTTCAATTCCACTTTGGTACGATTGATAGTTAGCATATCGCAGGTTAGCCTCTTGCAAATCAGCAATTTCAATTCCACTTTGGTACGATTGATAGTTTACACAACATTAACATATTCGACTCTGTAAGGAAATTTCAATTCCACTTTGGTACGATTGATAGAAGAAAAACATGCTTAGGTTTTAAATGGTTTTTTGAATTTCAATTCCACTTTGGTACGATTGATAGTAACTGTCTTCATCGTTAGCATCGATTGAAACACCTATTTCAATTCCACTTTGGTACGATTGATAGTAGAATTATTACCCTACCTTTAGAACCGCCAACCGGATTTCAATTCCACTTTGGTACGATTGATAGAAGTGGGAGAGAAAAACATAGATGGGGATCGAATATATTTCAATTCCACTTTGGTACGATTGATAGCCTGCACGCAATCCTGGTCGGCTCACGATCTATCCCATTTCAATTCCACTTTGGTACGATTGATAGTATTTAAGACAATTCTCGGCTACTGATTTTTCGCTTAATTTCAATTCCACTTTGGTACGATTGATAGCCCTAACGGGTTTGCGGAATTATAAACTGAATCAGTATTTCAATTCCACTTTGGTACGATTGATAGCTGAGAACGATTGTGGGTCCTAGCCCGGGAGATTTGAATTTCAATTCCACTTTGGTACGATTGATAGAGATA
>PWND01000340.1 GCA_003557965.1 Bacteroidales bacterium
AACTTTTGCATATTCGGGGATATGGCATGTTTGGCAAGCAATCTTTACAACATGTTCATTTAATTTGCTAACAGTGTGTGGAGTACTTGTATGGCATTGCTCACAAGTAACTCTCTGGCTATTTTCAGAAGAAACAGCATAGTACCTGCCAAGCATAACGTGATTCTGTGCTGTATGGCAATCAACACATTCCATATTCCCACCATCAACACCCATATGTACATCAACATTTCGGGGAGCAGACAGCAACGCCATTTCAAGGTCACCATGTTTTACATTGTTGCCACCACCACCGTGAAAATGACAGTAGCCACAGTTATGCTTTTCTGGCCTTCCAACATTTTGAGAGATAAACTGCAAATCAAGACCCGGCTCAGGATAGCCAGCGCCACCACGCATCTTTTGGTAACTTCCTGTATTATCATGACATATCAGGCAATCAACATTATACTGGTTTTCAAAATCAAAATCCTTATCTGACCAGCCATACCCGGCATGACAACGGTTGCAGGTTGGTTCATTTGAAAATATACCTGTACAAAAATTATTCAGCAGGTTTTTTTTGCCGAGGTATGTAATACCCCTGCCTTCAATATAAGCCTCACGCTCCCACGTAAAATGAGGACTATTTAACAACTCCTCTCCGCGCTTATTATGGCAGGAAATACATGTTTTTGTAATTTCATGTACATTATCAAAGTCTTTTTGCAATTCCTCATGCCGGCTGTGATCAACGGGCGAAATATATTCAACAGAATACTCCTCTTTCAGGTCTTCAAGCTTGGTGTTTTGCCTGTATGAATCACGTAATGCAAAAGTTATAATAAATAAGGGGACTACTACTGAAAGGAAAAAAATCACAGAGTTTTTCATTATAGACAGATTAGTGAAAATTTGAATTTTCTATGCAAATATATGAATATCTATATAATTAAAAACACTTATAAGTTTCCTTTTATTTAACAAAAAACTTCACGTCTTTACTTTCTTCATTGCCTAGTACATCAACAGCAATAATCTGCAAATGGTTAAGCGTTTCTGCATTAAAGCCTGAAATTGGGCCTCTGTATTCAGCCTTTCTACTACCATTAAGTGAGAATCTTATGTTTTTTGTGCCGGTATGAATATCCGAAGCAGAAAGATACACTTTCAAATGTTGTGGATACACATCATATATCTTATTATCAATTTCAATTTTTTCATATGGTTTAATGCTGTAGTTAACAAAAATCTCCGGGCCTGTAGTATCTACAAAAACAGTAAATTTATCAGTGTTAGCATTATCAACATTATCATAAGCTACGTAATTGACAGTTCTATGGCCTTGTTCAGAAAGATTAAAAGGTTCAGAATATTCTTTTTCAACCTTATTATCTATAACGTACATTATTCTGTTCAGCCCTTATTCATGGTCTATTGCGTTTAAAATAATTTCCGTTTGAGTTGAAACAAACAAGGTATCGCGAAGTTTTATTTTGGGGCCTCTAAGTGAGTGGCTTATTTCCGGTGCATTCAGGTCAATATATGGCACAGCGGTGGAAGTTCCCTGAACACTACTTTCACTTTTGTTATTTACTTTATCCAGGGCATAAAACCTGATATCAACGTCACCGGCAACCATTGATAAAAACACTGGCCCTTCATAAAGCTGATAGTCCTGTCCGTCAATAGAATAGTATATTGCTTTAATCCCTGCTTTATTATCAATTGCCGTAAGCCTGAGCTGCGACCTGCCGGAAGAGTATTCTCTGCCATCCCTTATGAAAGAATTACCAAGAATTTCTTCAAAAATTATGGGAGGTGTTTTATCTACATAAAACTTAAAGCTGTTTACCTCTTCAGTATTTCCCAATTTATCTACAGAATAAAAATAAAAATTATGATATCCTTCACTAAAGCGAGAAACCGGCAATGGTGTTTTATACACATTCTCATTTTCATCATTAAACCAGTAGTATGTTTCTTTTACCCCGTGTTTATCTTTCGGGACAAGTTCAAACAAAGACCTTCCCGATACAATATTTTCATAATTGTCTTTAGTGATGTTAAGTTCTGTAGCAGGGGGCGTATCGTCAATTACAACCACAAACTCATTATAATCTTCAATATTCCCAACATGGTCAATAGCATAAAATCTTAATTCATGAGCTTTTTCTTCTTTGAACACAATGTATTCCGGGGCTGATTGAAAAGGTTCTTTATTAACAGATACCATAACATCTTTTACGCCTGCGATATTATCCTTTGCTTGTAAACTGACTTTAAATCCGGAAGCAGCAATAATAGTATCATTTATTAGCATAAAATCAGCATCAGACTGAAAATTGGTTACCGGTGCTTCACCTTCAATAAAAATAGCATATTTGTTAACTATTCTGTTGTTTGGGCCTATATGAGTAATTTGATTTCTTCCCTGTTTTTCAAGTAGCAGTGGTTTATTTTTTTCACCATCAAGTCTAAGCGAAGTGGCATCTTGACCGGTAGTATCTGTTGCAATATAAAAATACAAAGGTGTTTGTTTATTGCAAATAATTCTACCTGCGGAATCCTTTAAAATGGCAGAACCATCATTTCTTTTATCAGGCTGTGCAAAAGAGTTTTCGCCTGACAAAATAAAAAATGCCAGTATAGTATAAGCCAATATTTTATTCAACAGCCTCATATTAAAAATTTACTCATCAAAATGAATAATCTTAAACTCCGTTCTTCTGTTAACCCTGTGTTCTTCCTCCGTACACTCAACTCCGGGCAGGCAATCATTCAATAGTTTTGTATCGCCATACCCTTTTGTTTCAAGCCTTGACGGGTGAACACCATTTGCTACCAGGTAGTTTTTTACTGATTCCGCCCTAAGTCTTGACAGCCTTAAATTATATGCAGCAGCTCCTCTTGAGTCAGTATGTGACATGAGCTTAATTCTTAACTCCGGAAACTCTTCTAAAGTTTTTATTAAGATATTAAGTTGTTCTCTGGAATCGGGGGTTAGTTCTGCGCTATTTAATTCAAAGTAAATATTCTCAAGGCTTATTACACTTTCAATATCAAAAAACACATTAGCAATATTAGTTTGTTCAACATTACCAACATTATCAACAGAGTAGTATGATATTTTCAAGTGGGGCATTTCGGGTAGCAAAATTTTATTATCATCAAATATTTGAAATTCTTCTTTATTAAGTGAAAAGTATGTTTGCCTGACACCTGATGCTTTATCATGTGCGTTAAAAGCAATATAAGCTGAGTCGCTGCAATAAAATCTGTTTTCATACCTCATCACAAGGCCTTTCGTGAAAACAATATCAGTTGTTGGAGCAACCCCGTCAGCAAAAAACTCAAATGTTGATGCTTCGCCGGTAATAGGATTTTCATGAACAAACTTGTTTAAACCATGTTGATTAATCCTTATTTTTTTATTATCAGATGCCTCGGGCTCCATCAATAATAATTCGTTTTTTTCTTCGGCCGATACAAACAAATATAATTCAAGGTTTTTGTTTACAAACACATTTCCATCAGCATCAGTATAAATTGATTTTTCTTCTATAAGAACATCTTGAAAAGCAGCATCAGCAGGGAATAAACATAAAACAGCAACAATAAATACAAATATTTTCTTAGGGATTTTACAAGATATTGGTAAAGTATTCATGAGTATAAAATAATTTTGCTGCCATGTTATTTATTAATTCTGAAACCTAAAACCAGGACGTCATCGAGTTGATTGTACTCATCTCCTTTCCACTCATTAAATGACTTTTCAATTAATTCTTTTTGTTTTATCATAGGTTTATCAGAGTGTCTGGCAAAAATATCTCTAAGTCTTTTTGATGAAAACTTTTCGCCTTCAGGGCCGCCAAACTGGTCGGCAAACCCATCAGAGTACAGGTATATAGATGTTGCTTCTTTAATATCAAGCTTATAATTTGTAAATAATCTTTCTTCTTCAAGTTGCAGTCCTCCGATTGGAGCCGGGTCGCCTTTAATAATTTCAATTTCTTTGCCTGTTGTATAAATCAACGGGTTTTTTGCTCCAGCAAATTCTAGCTTACTAAAATCTTCATTAATAACAGCAATGCTCATTTCCATTCCATCCCTGTTGTCATTTTTATGTTGTTTCAGGCTTTTTCTAATCGTTTTATGAAGTTCGTTAAGAATTTTTGCAGGTTGAATAATGCCTCTCCTGGTAATATTCTCAAGGAAATTAACTCCAATCATTGACATAAAAGCACCTGGCACGCCATGCCCTGTACAGTCAACTGCTGCAACAATAATTGAATTTGCGTAATCCGGATTATCTTTTGATGCTATTCTTCTAAACCAGTAAAAGTCACCGCTCACAACATCCCTTGGCCTGAAAAAGATAAATGAGTCGTTAAAATAATCTGTAAAATTATCTTCCAGGGGTAAAACGGCTTCCTGAATTCTTTGAGCATAAGCAATGCTATTTGTAATATTTTCATTTTGCTTATAAATCTTTGAATATGCTGCTGACAGCTTTTTATTTGCCTTTCTTTTTTCAAATAAGGCGTATAAAACCAGCAGAGCAAAAATTGCAACAAAGCCTGAACCCGCAATCAGAAAATTACGTAATAGTTTTTCACGTCTTATTTCTTCTTCCTGAAGCATTCTTTCTCTTTCGAGAAGTAATCTTTCCTGTTCCATCAGGTCAATTTGCATTTGTCGTTCCCGCGAAACATGCTCTACTTCCTGAAGAACTTCTCGGGTTGTTACCAGTTCTCTTTGTCGTTCGGTAAGCTCTTCTGCCGTTGCTCTTTTTTCTGCTTCAACCTGTTCAACTTTTCTGGCAGCTTCTTCCCTGGCCAATCTGGCTTGTTCTTCCTGAATTCTGCCTCTAACTATATCAAACAAATCATAGTACTCTCTTGCTTTTTCATTATTTCCTAAAGCGTCATGATTCCTGGCGAGCAAAGCGTAGCAACTACGTAAAATAATTAATTCATTAAGTTCAGTTGCAATCTGCAAAGCCTCATTAAGATTATTTATTGCTCTTTCATGTTGATTAATTTCCGTTTTTGTAGTGGCAAGGTTAATCAATGAAGATGCTATTTCAGCATCTCTGTTTTGAGACCTGGCAATATCAAGGCCTTTTTTTTGATATTTTATTGAAGAATCAAAATCCCGTATTTCATAATAAATTTGGCCAAAGTTGTTATATATATGGCGAACTGCATTAACATTCCCAATTTGTTCATTAGCCTTTACTGACATTTTAAAAACCTCAATAGCATCTTCGAAATTGTTATGTTCCCAATAATAAAAACCAAGGTCGTTAAAACGGCGTGATGCCTCATTATAATTGTTGTTTTCAAAATGCATTTCTGCCTCTTTCCTGTATTCAGCAACTTGCTCCGGGCTAAAATCAAAAATTTGACAATGCACGGTTTTCACTTGCACAGTAAAAACACACGCAATAATAAGAGAGGAAAAGAATAAACTAAGCTTCATATCATTATTGTTGTTTAACAATAGTATTATGTTTCATAAAAATTAAATTCCATTTTCGTCATTATTTCAAAATCCTGCCCCTCTTCATACATATCTTCATCTCCATACTTATAATACCAGTTAATTTCCAACTCATTCCCCATAGCCAGAAGCTGCTTCAATATCACAAGCAATTCCAGGATTTTTTTTGAAGATGCGGAGTTCAGGTACTCAAGCTTAAAATCAATTTTTGTTTTAGCCTGGGGATTTTTTACGTATTGCAACACCCACTCCAAAACAGGTTGATAAAACACATTTACATTTTCAGGAAGTGAGCGCCCTGTTATTTCCAGCAACCCATTTTCAGCGTCAAAATATATCCTCGGTGAATCTTCTGTTCCAAATACACTCAGATTATCCATAATGCCCTTATAAAAGTTAAATTTTTACTTTATTAATTAGTACACTTTAATACATTGCAAATATATTTTATTTTTTGGCAAAAAACATCAAAAAAACCCCTATTTATAAAATAATCATATTTTCTGTACTGTTTTACCTGAAAACCGGCATCTCTAAAAATGACAAATATTATTTAATCATAGCCAATAAGGGGGATTTGCATAATTATGTCATGGATATTTAATTAAATTCAATTAATTTTATAGTTAGATTTCAATATTAACAATTAAGTGTTTTCAACATAATTCAGGATGTCAAAACCTAACATAACAGGCACATCATTTTTACCTGTAACAAAAAGCGAATTAAAAAAGCTAAACTGGGATACTTTAGATGTGATATTAGTAAGCGGTGATGCATACATTGACCATCCGGCTTTTGGAGTAGCAATAATTGGCAGGTTAATAGAGTTTTTAGGGTTCCGTGTAGCAATCATACCTCAGCCAAACTGGCAGGATGACCTACGCGATTTCAGGAAATTTGGCAAGCCGCGTTTATTCTTTGGGGTAACTTCGGGCAACATGGATTCAATGGTAAATCACTATACAGCATTAAAAAGGCTAAGGAGCAATGATGCATATACGCCCGGCAACAGAGCCGGTGCAAGGCCTGATTATGCATCTGTTGTTTACTCAAAAATATTAAAAAAACTATACCCTGATGTTCCTGTCATTTTGGGTGGTGTGGAAGCATCAATGAGGCGGTTTACTCATTATGATTACTGGTCTGATTCGCTTAAGCAATCCATACTTAAAGAATCAGAAGCTGATTTGCTTATCTTTGGCATGGCTGAAAAACCTTTTGCACAGGTATTACAACTGCTTGACAGAGGTGTACCTATTGAATCATTAAATAATATTCCGCAAAGTGCATTTCTTGCTAAAAGAAAAGACATTCCGGGCAACATTAAACACCCGACTATTGAACTTCCATCGCATGAAGAGTGCTTAAAAAGCAAAGCGGAGTTTGCCAGGTCTTTTAAGATATTTGAAGAAGCCAGCAATAGCTTGAACCCGGTTCGCTTAATTCAGAAAACAGGCAGCATGTTTGTTGTTGCCAACCCTGCTATTCCTTCACTAAAGCAGGATGAACTCGACCTTTACTATGGTTTCCCTTATACCAGGCAGCCACATCCAAAATACTGGAAAAAGCCACCAATTCCTGCTTACGAGATGATAAGACATTCTGTAACCATACACAGGGGCTGTTTTGGCGGCTGCAGTTTTTGTACAATTTCTGCGCACCAGGGAAAATTTATTTCCAGTAGAAGCGAACAATCTATTCTTAACGAACTAAAAGAAGTTGTAAAAATGCCTGATTTTAAGGGATACATTTCAGACCTTGGTGGCCCATCTGCAAATATGTATAAAATGCAGGGGTTTAATTTAAAAGCCTGCCATGAATGCAAAAGGCCATCATGTATATTCCCCCGTATATGTAAAAACCTTAATTATAACCATCAACCTTTGATATCATTATACCAAAATGCCTCAAAAATTGACGGCATTAAAAAAATTAACATTAGCAGTGGCATCAGGTATGATATGCTGGTTGAAACAAAACCAAGCGACAGGAAAAAATATTTTTTAAACGATTATATAAAAGACCTTATTTCCAAAAGAGTTTCCGGCAGGTTGAAGGTGGCTCCCGAACATACTTCTTCGAAAGTGCTGGAAATCATGCGAAAACCTTCTTTCAATATTTATAAAGCTTTTCACAAAGAGTTCTATAGTATTTGTGATGGAGCCGGATTAGAACAACACCTTGTTCCGTACTTTATTAGTGGCCACCCCGGCACTTCTGATTCTGAAATGGCTGAATTGTCAAAAGAGCTGAAAAATCTTAAAGCCAACCCTAAGCAAGTTCAAGAGTTTACACCTACCCCCATGACTTTAGCTTCAACAATATATTATACAGGAATTAACCCATATAATGGTGAGAAAATTTTTGTTGAAAAACGAAATAAGAATAAGCGAATACAAAAGAATTATTTCTTTCAGTGAAATAAATGTACTAAGCAAAGGTATAACAAGCTTATATACCAGCTAAAGCGGCAACATCAATTTTTAGATAGAATTTGTATTTTTAAAACCTGTAAGATTCTTTCTCTTTATGAAACATTTGTATTGCAATAAAAATAACCAAAGGCGATAATAGCAGGTAATTTACAATCCATCCAATAACACCAAAGCCAAGAAACCATGATGAAGCAGTTGCAACTATCAGGTATATTATAAGCCAAAAAGTTTTTTGTGTTTTTGTCATTTTAATTGAATGTTGTATTTTGGTTTATATAATAAAATACGCAAAACAAATATATATGTTGTTTATATAAAAAAAAGCGTTTGATAGTAATAGTTTTAAAGAATAGTTATATATTTGAAAAGCTTATTAATAGGCTAATACAACTCACAACCGGGAATAATATTAACAAATTGTTAAAAAAATTTATACAAGCTTGATTTTGAAAACCTTAAATTAAAAAGACAATAGTATGGCAAAAAAGAAAATCGTAGTATTAACCGGAGCAGGCATAAGTGCTGAAAGCGGCATAAGTACTTTTAGAGACAGCGGCGGGCTGTGGGAGAAGTATGACATATCAGAAGTTGCAACTTATGAGGCCTGGCTAAACAACCAGGAACTGGTAATAGATTTTTACAACCAAAGGCGCAAGCAGCTTTATGATGTTGAGCCCAATGCAGGCCATTATGCGTTGGTTAAGCTCGAAGATAAGTATGATGTACGAATAATTACGCAAAATGTTGATGATCTTCACGAGAGAGCCGGGTCCAAAAATGTAATGCATTTACACGGAGAACTTAAAAAAGTTCGCAGCACTGTTGATGAAGATTTGGTTTATGAGCTTGATGGATGGGAGCTTAAAATAGGTGATAAGTGTGAAAAAGGCTCGCAACTAAGGCCACATATTGTGTGGTTTGGCGAACCGGTACCAATGATTTATGAAGCAGCACAACTAACCTCAACTGCAGATCTAATCCTAGTTATAGGAACATCATTGAATGTTTATCCTGCAGCAGGGCTTGTTGGTTATGCCAGGCAAAATGCACCTATCTTTGTAATAGATCCTGGTGAGTTAAGTGTAGCCCACATCCCGAGTGTCAATTTTATTTGCGAAAAAGGAAGTGTAGGCGTTCCTAAATTAGTTGAGCAACTGCTAAAAGAAACCTAAAAAGTTCACCAAAATGAAAAAGCTTTCAATGGATGAGCTTAACAGGATTAGTTCAGAAGAATTTAAAAAAAAAGAAAAATTTCCGCTAATTCTGATTCTTGACAATATTCGCTCAATGATGAATACAGGCTCAGTATTCAGGACATCTGATGCTTTCAGGCTGGAAGGAATTTATTTATGCGGCATTACTGCTACTCCACCACACAGAGAAATAAACAAAACAGCCTTAGGTGCTACTGAATCGGTTGAGTGGAAATATTTTGAAAAAACTACAGATGCTATTAAGCTATTAAAAAACAAGGGATATGTTATAGTTGCCCTGGAGCAAACCAGTGAAAGTAAGGATCTTATGCATTTTAAGCCGGATAAAAACAAAAAGTATGCAATTATTTTTGGCAATGAGGTTAAAGGTGTTGAAAATGAGGCTTTAAGCTTGTGTGATTTTTGCATTGAAATTCCCCAGTTTGGCACCAAGCATTCGCTTAATGTAGCAGTAACTGCCGGTATAGTGGTTTATTCTTTTTTTATGAAGCTTGCGTAAAAATTGGTAATATTTTCAGCAATAATTGGTTATTCAAACATAAAGGAAACCATTACAATCTGAGACCTTAGCTGATCTATTGAGTTTGTGAATAAAGTATTTTCACGTGCAAGCATATCATTGATACCAAAAGATGCTTTTATTTCAATAGAAAATTTAAAATAATAGAAATAATGTTCTATTCCTGTTCCCAACTCATAAAAGAAATCATGCCTTCCTACCCTAGCTATCACTTCTTCTTCATAATCTTCCTGGTCTTCAGCAGATGCCAGGTCGTAACTGTATTTTGCACCACCAATAACATAAACTCTTGTATTGCCAATTCTTACAGATTTATATTTAAAATGCAGTGGGACATCAATGAATGTTGATTCAATTTTTTGAGTTCTGGTTACATATTCATTATTCCTTATGCCGGTATATTCAATTATTCTGTCGCCAAAGGTAAGTGTAGGTATTAGTCGTAAATCCCACTGATCTCCAAGTTTAAGGTTAGAAACTATTCCTATGTTAAATCCATATTCCGGAACCGGCCTCACAGAGTAGAGGGTATCAAAGATATTACGATTTTGCAATGAATGGTCAAGTTTGGAAATATCTTCAACAGGCTTAAGAGCAAAGCTCATTTGATTCAGCCCTAAAGAAAAGCCAAAATGATATACCCTTTCATCATAGTGTAACAAATTAGGGTGAACATGTAAACGCCTTTGTGAGAAGGCATCTTTACTTAAGAAAAATAAAGACAGGATAAATATACCAAGTGCGGCTATTATGCTCTTCATAAGTAGTTGTGATTGTATTTTTTTACTACTAAAAAAAATAAACGCAAATGTATTATTTTTTATTGTAAGAATTATGTGATGTTTGAGGTTGAATAAACTCATCATCAAGAAAACAAGATATAAAAGGCAAGATATAAGTTATCCTTTTATGCTATACACGTTCTCTATTTTTTGCTTTTGGCAGACGGCTGTTTCATAGGAAGTTTTGTTCTTTTCACTCCGTCAAAAGCATAGAATGCATTTGCAATAGCGCCTGCTGTGGGACACATTCCAATTTCACCGATACCCTTAGCTCCATAAGGCCCGTACATATCTTTTTCTTCAACGCCAATAATTTCCATTTCAGGCATTTCAGGTGCTCTCAGTACTCCAAGGTCTTTATAGTTAAGACTTACCGGCCTGCCATTTTTTAAAGGCAGGTTTTCAGACAAAGCATATCCAATACCCATATGTATAGCTCCTTCTATCTGTCCTTCAAAAAACATCTGGTTCATAATTTTTCCTGCATCGTGAGCAGCAATAACTTTCTTTATACGGCCATCATCGTCGAGAGTAACAACCTGTGTAGCATATCCGTAGGCAAAGTGAATTTCGGGATCTTTAACATCATCTCCCGGCTTACAGGTCCAGTCGCATACGTACTTACCATTATAAGTACGGCCAGCCAATTGCTCCAAGGAGTGTGTTTTAAGGTCTTCATTTATTCGGGTAGCTGCATCTATTACAGCATTACCAACAAGAGCAGTAGCTCTTGATGATGTTGTCATTCCGGTAGGGATATTAGCTGCAGTATCTACAATTACCTCAACTATTTCAGGATTAATGCCTGTTTCTTCATGTAAAGTTTGAATAGCCATAGTATGAACACCTTGCCCCATTTCTGTCCAGCCGTGGTGAATGATTACTTTCTGTGGCGATTTAATTTCAATTTTCACTTCACTTTCATCGTTCATGCCATTCCCTACACCAGTATTTTTTAACCCCAGAGCTATACCGGCATATTTGGCATTTTGAAATTGCTCTTTAACTGCCAGCATAGTTTTTTTCAATCCAACACCTTGAAGTTTTTGTCCTGTTGCTGTTTTCGCTCCATCTTCAAGTGCATTGTTATATCTTATTTGCCACCGGTCGAAGCCGCCTTTCTTACAAATTTCATCAATACAGCTTTCCAGTGCAAAAATAACCTGGGGAACTCCAAAACCTCTCATTGCTCCTGAAGGGATATTATTTGTATAAACGGTTTTTGCCTTAATATCAACAGAAGGCACTGTATATCCGCCAGTTGCATGCCCCACAACTCTTTCCATAACTTTTGTTCCAACAGAAGCATAAGCCCCTGTATCGCCTAATGCATTTAACTTCAGCCCGGTAAGCATTCCATCTTTATCAGCAGCCAGGCTGATATTCATCCAAACAGGGTGACGTTTAGGATGCATCATGATAGATTCTTCACGTGTAAGATGAACTTTTACCGGTTGTTTCATTAAGTATGCATACATTGCTGCGTGGCCCTGAACTGTCATATCTTCTTTGCCGCCAAAGCCACCTCCGTTTTGAACTTGTACAACTTTAATCTTTTCTTCCTCAAGGGCAAGAATTTTGGCTATCTGCCTCCTGTCAACATAAACTCCCTGCCCCTGGCTATAAAGTTTTACCCCGTCTTCATCAGGAAGTGCAACGGCTGTTTCTGTTTCCAGGAAAGCATGTTCTATTCTTTGAGTTTCATAAACGGCTGATGAAACATATTTTGCCTCTTTAAAAGCTTTTTCCACATCACCCAGTTTTATTTTACACACTTCAAGAATGTTAGTCCGGCCTTCGTGAACCAGTGGGCTATCATGTTTAATTGCCTCATGCATATCCGTAACAGCTTCAAGCTCTTCATATTCAACAATTATAGCTGAAACAGCCTTTCGTGCAATCTCTTCAGTTTTTGCCACCACTCCGGCCAGAACATCTCCTATATAGTTAGTTGTTTGTCCTTCCTTTATCATAAATGGCCAATCCTGAAAAATCAGCCCTATATATTGTTCGCCCGGAATATCTTTAGCGGTAAAAATCCTTTTAACACCCTCAATTTTAGCAGCTTCAGAAGTATTTATTCTTTTTATTTTAGCACGTGGATAATCGCTAAACTTAAGAGCTGCATACAGCATTCCTTCAAAAAACATATCATCAACAAACTTTCTATTACCGAGGGCTGTTTCAAAAGCCTGGTATTTGGGATACCTCTCACCAATTTTTGCAGTAATTTTTTGTGATGTGACATCTGCTCCATTTATTTCTTTAAAAGCATGCTCAATTGCATCTACTATTTTAATATATCCAGTACACCTGCAAATATTAGGATTTACAGCTTTAGTAATTTCCTTGCGTGAAGGTGTTTTATTTGTATTAAACAGAGCTTTAGCTCTCATTATAAAACCGGGTGAGCAAAAGCCGCACTGAACAGCACCTTTTTCTGCGAATGCTTTTCCAATAAAGCTTCTAAAGCTATCCGGCAGGCCTTCGGTTGTAATCACTGAAGTACCATCAATACTACTCATTTTTACCCTGCATGCAAGTTTTGCTTTGCCATCAATTTCTACGGTGCAGGCACCGCACACACCCTGTCCCGAACAACCATCTTTTGGGGAGGTAATTTTATTTTCATTTCTCAAGTAATGTAAAAAAGTTTTTTCGGGATTTTCCGAGTATGATTTTTCAGCTCCGTTTAATTTGAATTTTATCATTACAAAAACTTTTTAAGATTTTCAATATCAGGTGATACAGCTTCGGGGATGCTTAAAGCATTTGTTATTGCATTAATGTCTTTTAATCCGCTTCCTGTAAGCAATACAATATTTCTTGTATTTTCAGCAATTTTTTCCTGTTTTTTATACTCCAGGAAACCTGCAAATGCAGCAGCTGATGCCGGTTCAGAAAAAATACCGGTATTTTTGGATAACTCTACTGAGGCATTTTGAATATTTTCATCAGAAACAGAAATGCTTTCCCCGTTATAGGATTCAATATATTGCTTAGCCATGTAAAAATTTCTGGGGATATCCACTGATATAGAGTCAGCTATAGTATTACTGCCATGTGTTTTAAAGCTACTTTCATTTAAGTTGCTGATAAGATTGCTACTACCTTCAGCCTGCACTGCAATAATTTTTGGAATACGGTGAATCAGCCCAAGCATTAGTAAATCTTCAAAACCTTTATAAATGCTGGAAATAATAACGCCATCACCTACCGGCACAAAGATATTGTCAGGCAATTCTTCTTTCAGTTGGGCAAAAAATTCAAAAGCTACCGTTTTTTTACCTTCAATAGTTATGGGGTTATAAGCAGTATTGCGATTATACCAGCCAAATTCTTCGCTGGCTTTAATGCTAAGGTCATAGGCATCATCGTACGAACCTTTTACAGGAATAATTTGTGCTCCATACATCATTATCTGTGTTATTTTTGCTATTGGAGCATTTTCCGGTACAAGTATAATAGCTTTTTGATTCGCAGATGCACAAATGCCGGCCATTGATGAGCCAGCATTTCCTGTTGATGCAGCAACAATAGTTTTGTGTCTTCTTTCTTTTGCAAAAGCCGAAACCATCGCTGACGCCCTGTCCTTAAATGAAAATGTAGGATTTTGGCTGTCATCTTTTAAGTATAGTAAATAAGGAAGTTTTTCGCCATTAAGCTTAGAATACTCATACAAAGGAGTATCGCCTACTTTCAGCTTAGGGAAAGATGCAGTATCGTTAATTGGCAATAAATCTAAAAAGCCATTAAGCTTTAATATCGGGAAAGCTTTCATCTGCCTTTTTAAAGCTTCATAATCATATACTACTTTAAGCACACCTTTAGGCGGCATTTTTTCTGTATTGTCTTTACTGCATTTGCTGCAAAGATAAATTGTCTCGTTTGAGTTATACTCTTCACCGCAATCAATACATTTGTAGATAAATTTTTGGTCAGCCATCGCTATTACATTTTTGATAAAAAGTTAATAATTTCCCGAAAAGTTTAATATAAAAAGCTATTTGTAAATGTTTTACACGCAATTTAAAAAAGTGGCAATAAGCTAAAAGCAAACAAACTACAGATTGCCATTCGTCTAAACAAAAATAATAATTTTAGCAACAAATGTAAAGTTCAAAATAGATAATTATTACTTTGCCAGTCCTGTTTTTTCATTAAATTCATTAATAAGCTCATCCCATTTGTCAACTTGCATAAACAGGGTATTCCATAATTCTCTGTCGTACCATAATGCGTTGAGGTCTTCAACATCTTTAGCTTGCTGTTCAACCCATGTATAGTACTTAAGGTTATGTATGGCTTTTTTATCAATATAAGTTAGTTCCTTTAAGTAGTCAACGGTGGTTCCGAGCATACATTTCTCAAAGTCAAGAGCAGCCTGAAAATCTGAGTATTTGCCTTTTTCGGCTGTTTGTTCCACAAGCCTTGAACCATACATTTCAGCAGAATCAGTAGCAACAGTCATAATTACATCATCGTTAGTCATTTCGTAGTATTTAGCTGTTTTAATAGCTGAAAGCAGGTTCCCAACACCAGAAATGCCCAACAATTTTAAATTGTTAATAGTTTCGTCATCTATACCAGTTGCTTTAAGGTACTTATGACCTTCGGGCTCATTAAACAGCCTGAACAGCCTCATACAGTATTCATCGTCAATAGCAGCAACAACATCAGTATTCTTTACATTATGAACCCATGGAATGTGCTTGTCTCCAATACCTTCAATACGGTGGCCACCAAAACCATTATTTAGCAGGGTTGGGCATTGCAGAGCTTCTGTTGCAACCACTTTAACATGCGGTGCAATTGTCCTGAGGTAATCGCCGGCTGCTATTGTTCCGGCAGAACCTGTTGAAGAAACAAAAGCAGCAATATTGCTATTATTATTTTTAACAATATTAAAAACTTCCTCAAGTGCACTGCCCGTAACATTATAATGCCAGGCACTGTTTCCAAACTCATCAAATTGGTTAAGAATAATACAGTCAGGTCTGGTTCTCCTGATTTCCCAGCATTTGTCGTAAATTTCTTTAACATTAGATTCACATCCCGGAGTAGCAATTACCTCGCAACCAATTTCATTTTTAAGCCAATCAAATCTTTCTGCGCTCATTTCTTCGGGCAGAATTGCAACAGAATCTGATCCCATAAGCTTAGAATCCCATGCACCGCCACGGCAGTAGTTGCCTGTTGACGGCCATACTGCTTTATGATATGTAGGGTCGTAATTGCCTGTAATAATTCTTGGTGCCAGGCAGCCATAAGCAGCACCGACTTTGTGTGCACCCGTAGGAAACCATTTACCTACCAGCAAAATTATTCTTGCCTTAACCCCGGTAAGTTCTCCGGGTAATTCAATAAAATTAGGTGCACCAAAAAGCCCTCCCTTTTCCTTTGGTTCATTTTTCCAGGTAATCCTGAATAAATTTAATGGGTTTATTTCCCACAAACCAACATTGTTAAGCTTTTCTTTTATAGTTTGAGGAATTAATTCAGGATTCCTCTGTTGCTTAATAGTAGGTAATATTATACCCCTCTCTCTGAATCTTTTTACAGCATTTTCTAAAAACGCTTTATTTTCAACTTTATCAAATATTGGTATCATAATTATATTTTTTTTAATTAAGTCTTATTTTTATTGCAAAACAGCACCGCACAAAAATACTAAATTCAAAACACAATTAGTCAAAACAAAAGCAGATATAAATATGTTAATAAATAGCATGCTGATAAATTACGGGATTATGTAAATTTGTATTAAAGTTTCTGTTTTGCTTGACATTAAACTATAAGGTTTTCTAAACCTTATAGTATTTAAATGTTGTAAAACAAACAACAAATAAACAAAACAATCATGACAAAGCTATACTTTCACATAGCGGCTTACATATTATTAATAACAATTATGTTGCTAATACCTGTTGACGGGTTGCTTTCATATATTGTCATTATTGGTGCCACTGCCTTATTTCTGGCAGTTTTAATATGGGGGTCAATAAATATCAATTCACAGTTTTATATAAAAACATTTTGCAAGGGCGAAAATAATGACAAAGTAGCAATAACCTTTGATGACGGCCCGGATGAAAATCAAACAATAGAAATTTTAAACATCCTGGATGATTATAATATAAAGGCTACGTTTTTTGTTGTCGGCAATAAAGCAGAGGAACATACAGGGCTGGTTAAACTCATACATGACTCAGGCCACTTAATAGGAAATCACTCTTATAACCATAAGTTAATGTTCCCATTTTCTTCGGCAAAAGTTGTAGAAAAAGAAGTTGTTTTATCAAAAAAGATTATTGAAAACATAACCGGCACAACAAATAAATACTTCAGGCCTCCTTTTGGCATTACGAACCCGGTGATAGCACATGTATTAAAAAAGACAGGATTAAAAGCGATAGGTTGGAGCATCAGGACATTCGACACAACAAACTTTAGCAAAAAAAAGATAATAAAAAGGATAAATAATCGTCTAAATGGTGGAGATATTATACTTTTGCACGACACCAGCAAAGACATTGCTGCCTTATTAAAAGACATTATAGAAATAATAAATGCCAAAGGCTATAAAGCAGTGAAAATAGATGAGTTATAACAACAATACAATATTTTTAATAAAATTCTCAACTAAATTATTTACAAAATCGTATGCACAAAATATTAGGTTTTTATGGTTAAAAAAACGATAACCGCAAACACTAACAATTATATATAGTAGAAGCCAAGCCTTAAATACATTTTATACAAATGAAAAAAATTGTTTTTACATTTCCATTAATTATAATAATTATCTTTCTTTTTCATCAAAAAGCTATACCACAAAACTTTACAAGAGTAAATGATATTATTGCATTAGAAAAAAAGCTGGTTGAACATTCGCAATCTATACAAACCATTGTTTCCGATTTTATACAGGAAAAGCACCTTGCCTTTATTGATGAGGTAATAATTTCAAACGGAAAGTTTTGGCTAAAAGATGAAACCAGTATCCGGTGGGAGTATTACAAACCTTTTTCTCACGTAATTGTTATACATGATGAAGAGTTTAAAACCCGTGATGATAAAGGAAGAATATCCAGTTTTAATGTTAATAGTAACCCTGTATTCAAAGAGGTTAATAATTTAATAATAAGTTCGGCCAGGGGCGACCTTGTTGCCGACAAAAACTTTGATGTAGTAGCCTATGAAAGCTCTGACAGGTACTTATTAAAGCTTACACCCAAAATCAAAGAAATAAAGCAGGTAATAAATGAAACAAAAATTTACTTCGACAAGGCAGATTTATTTGTTGTAAGTGTAGTAATGGTTGAAAGTGATGATGACTACACGGTAATTAATTTTAAAAACAGGAAGTTTAATGTACCGGTACAAGACGATATTTTTATACTTAATTAGCCTGCTATTAATAAATGCCTGCTCTCCTGTAACAAGCTATAACAAAATAGCACATCCGGGCGAACTTGATGCCTTCCCTAAATCAGTCATGGGCAGTAATTTCGACAGGCTGCTATATAAAGCTGACATTAGAATACTGGATAATTATTATACCGGTTTGTTTTTTATTAAAAATGACAGTATTGATAATCGTATTCATATAGTAGCTTTATCGGAGTTTGGGTTAAGTTTTTTAGACATGGAGTATCATGATGGTGAAATAAAAATAAACAACATTCAAAGTTTTCTTGACAGAAGGAGCTTAAAAAAAGACATTCAACAAAACTTTAAGTTGCTTTTTATAAATTTGAAAGATTATAATAGCAAGCAAGTATATAAAAAGCCAGGAGAAGAAATAATTGCATTAAAAGTAAGGAACACATTTAGCCGCTATTATTATTTTTGCGATGAAGCCGGCGAAGGCAATATTTATAGTATTGTTCAACGCAGGCCATTTAAAAGGAATAAAAAAATATTTTTAAAATATAATGATGTTCCTTTTCCAAAAAAGATTGTATTTTCGAATAATAATATCCGTTTTAGAATGGAACTTGATTTATTGGAAGTAAATTAGTGAAGAAAATTAGTATTTAATGTTATCTGAAGGTTTTTTTAGCTATACGGTTGTTGACAAGGAGCAAGGGGAAATACTTGCCACATTATCGTTTAATGAAAAGCACCCTGTGTTTAAAGGGCACTTTCCCGGGATGCCTGTTGTTCCGGGAGTATGTCAGGTTCAAATTATTAAGGAGATACTTAGCAAAGAATTAAAACAGGATTTACAACTAAGCAAAGCAAGAGAGATTAAGTTCTTAAGTATGATAACTCCTCAGAAGACTAAAGAGCTTAAGTTAACAATATCATACGAGAAAGTCGAATCTGACGACATTGAAATCATAAAAACGACAAGTATAATAAGTCAGGAAGAAGCTGTTTTTTTGAAAATGAAAGCGGAGTTCAAAAAAAAAAAATCTTATGACTCATCCACATACTTAAGCAAAGTTTGTATAATTATTCCCACATATAACAATTCCAGTAAATTAAAACAGGTTATTTCAGATGTAAAAAAATACTCTGACAATATTATTGTAATAAACGATGGGAGTACAGACCAAACAGAA
>PWND01000135.1 GCA_003557965.1 Bacteroidales bacterium
AATATCCGCGATATACAGGTAATTGGCGACATTCCCCTGTATGTTGCATTTGACAGCTCTGATGCATGGGCAAATCCTGAAATTTTTGATTTTGATGAAAATATGAATCCCCGGACTGTTGCCGGCGTACCACCTGACTATTTCAGTGCTACCGGGCAGTTGTGGGGTAATCCGATTTATAACTGGGAGAAGCTTTCTGAAATTGGGTTCCAATGGTGGATTGACAGGATAGAAGCTAACTTTAAACTTTATGATATTCTGAGGATTGATCATTTCAGGGGCCTTGCAGAATACTGGGCAGTGCCATACGGACAAAAAACCGCCGAAAATGGGAAATGGGAACCCGCAATGGGTGAAGAAATGATGGATGCTGTGTATGAAGCTCTGGGCGAACTTCCGATTATTGCCGAAGACCTTGGTGTTATTACTCCCGATGTGGAAGAACTTCGCGATGGCTTTGAACTTCCGGGAATGAAAATTTTGCAGTTTGCTTTCGATAGCGGTGAAGAAAATGACTTTATTCCGCACTCCTATGTGAAGAATTGTGTTGTTTATACAGGCACACATGACAATGATACTACGCTGGGCAGATTTAATGAAAGCACTGAAGAGGAAAAGCAAATGATGAGAGATTATTTCCGTATTGATGAGTCAGACCCTGCATGGTCGTTTATACGCCTTGCTTGGTCAACAGTTGCTAATATTGCAGTTGCGCCAATGCAGGATATTTTGAGGCTCGACACTGAAGCAAGGATGAATTTCCCCGGAAAAGCTTCAGGATACTGGAAGTGGAGATATAAAAAGGAACAGCTTACATCAAAGCATACTGATGATTTGCTTAAACTGACAGAAATCTTTGGAAGGAGATAGTGTAAACATGAGGGTTCCATCGGGATAAATTGAATACATGAATACGCATAATACTAATATTCAGTTTGATAACACTAACTTACACAGATGAAACAACAAACAATTACAAAGCAGGCTTCTGAAAAGCTACAGAAATCAGAAAAAAAGATGCATTGCCTCATAGGTTTTGACGGCTTTGTTGATGAGATCATACATGTAGTTGACAAGCGAAAGAGCCCCGGGGAATACGAGCGTATTCCTGATATTACGGCTTTGTCAGAAAGAATAGCAAGCGTTGCAGGGCTGAGTGCAAATATAGAAATGGTTCCTGTGCAGACCAAGCTAGGTGGAAACGGCCCTATCATGGCAAACGCACTTATTGCCCAGGATCACAATATTACTTACATTGGAGCCCTCGGAAAACATTATGTTCATCCTGTTTTCAGGGAGTTTGCAGATAGCTGCAAGAAAGTTGTTACACTCACTGACCCCGGCTTTACAGAAGCTCTTGAGTTTTATGATGGAAAGCTGATGCTCGGCAAAATGAATAATCTTATTGAAGTTAGTTATGAGCATTTGCTCGAAAAATTACCGGAAAAAGAGATTAAATCAATTCTTTCTGATACTGATTTAATTGGCTTTACCAACTGGACAATGCTTTTTAACCTCAACTCTATTATTAAAAAGTTCAGTGCACTGATTGGCAATTTAAAGAACAAACCATTAGTGTTTCTTGACCTTGCCGACCCCAAGAAGAGGACAACGGAAGATATTTCTGAAGTTCTGACACTTATTTCGGAAATACCTACAAAAACCATTCTCAGCATGAATCAGAATGAATCAACTATTATTGCAACAGTGCTTGGTATCGAGGAGGATGAGTTAACGAAAAGGGCAGAAGGCATCAGGAATAAAATGGGGATTTTCGGAATAGTTATTCACCCGACAAACGGAGCGGCAATAGCATGTGAAAATGAAAGTGCTTGGATTGATGGGCCTTATACGCCCAAGCCAAAACTTACAACAGGTGCCGGCGATAATTTCAATGCCGGGTTCTGTAATGCATGGATGAATGGATTAAAACCGGCAGAATGCCTGTCTGCCGGTGTTTCTTCGTCAGGGTTTTATGTAAGAAATGCCAGGTCGGCTAACAGAATGGAGCTTATAAACTTTATGAAAAGCTGGGCTTCAGGAGAAATAAAAGACTGAAAACTTGCTTAAAATTGCAGATTAATGCAAGAAAACTTCATCGTTTACAAATCATCGGCAGGTAGCGGAAAAACGTTTACCCTGGTAAAAGAATACCTTAAAATTGTTTTGAATGATAAAAGCAAGGTCAGAAATGTGCTTGCTATTACTTTCACAAATGCTGCTGCTGCCGAAATGAAGTCGCGCATTATTGAAACATTAGGCAAAATTTCAAAATTAAACATTGCGGAAAAAAATCTATGGGATAACAGCATACAGGATTTTTTAAAGCATGTTGCCGGGTTAAGCCCGGATGATAACTTGCCTGATGATGATACTTTACTGGAGATACGCTCAAATGCATCTGCCGTTTTGTCAAATATTTTACATAACTATGGCGACTTTGCAGTTAGCACTATTGACAGCTTTACGCACAGGATAATCAGGACATTTGCTTTTGACCTGCAAATACCACTAAACTTTGATATAGAACTTGATGCCAAAACCCTCCTGAATCAAGCTGTTGATATACTGATTAGCCGTGTTGGGACAGATGCCGGCGGTGCACTTACCAAAGTTATGGTAGCTTATATGGAAAGCATTACCGATGAAGAAAAACTCCGGCCGGTTGAAAGAGAAATTATTAATCTTGCATTTACAATTTTGCAGGAAGACCTGGGTAATAATGTTGAGAAAATTAAAAATATCAGCCTTGACAGTTTTCTTGATATTCAAAAAAAGATTACAGCAGAAATATATTCTTTTGAAAACAGCATTGCTGAAATTGCAAAAAGCGTTGTTGAAAAACTCGATTCAGCAAATATCCCGGATGAAGCTTTTTATCAAGGCAAAAAAGGCGTGTCATCATACTTTAGAAATCTTGCAGCCGGGCTAATCGAAGAAAAAATAAATCCTAACTCTTATGTTATAAAAGCATTTGAAGAAGATAAATGGTTCTCAAAAAAATGCACGGAAGCTGATGAAGCAGCAATATCCGGTTTAACAGAAATGTTTTTTGATGCATACAACCGCATAAATCAAATCAGGGATAAAGGAGTTGACAACTACTATCTTTTAAAAGTTGTAAATAAAAATATTTTTCCATTAGCAGTACTTAGTGAAGTTGAAAAAATCCTTGAAGAAATAAAAAGCCAAAACTCCTTATTACATATTTCTGATTTTAATAAAAAAATCGCAAATATTATTGCTGTTCAGCCGGTGCCGTTTATTTATGAAAGACTGGGCGAAAAGTACAAGCATTACATGATTGATGAATTCCAGGATACTTCATTATTGCAATGGCAAAATTTACTTCCCCTTGTGGAAAATGCGCTTGCTAATGGAAATATGAACCTTGTTGTTGGTGATTGTAAACAGGCAATATACAGGTGGAGGGGAGGAGAGGTTGAGCAGTTTGCAAAGCTGCCCGAGATTTCACCAAAAATTGTGGCCACATCAAAACCCTCGTGGCAAAGAGCGCTGAGAGATTATTATAAGCATAAGCCATTAGACGTAAACTACAGGTCAGAAAAAGAAATTGTGGAATTCAACAATGAATTCTTTAATTTTATTCAGGAAAATGCCCTTGTTGGTGAGTATGCGGAAATATATTCAGGAGTTGAGCAAAAATATCTTCCTCATAAAAAAGGCGGATATGTGCAAATAGATTTTATTCCTGCCGATGAAGCAGAGGATGGAAAAACCTTAGAGGACAACACACTTGAGAAAACGCTTGAGTTAATTCATGAGCTGCATAATGAGCATAACCATCCTTTTAGCGACATTACAGTGCTAAGCAGAAGTAATTACCATGCAAATCTTGTTGCACGCTACCTGGTTGAAAATGAAATTGATGTAATTTCACAGGAATCGCTTTTGCTGGAATTTTCACCGGATGTAAACTTTTTTATTTCTGTTTTGAATCTTTTGCTGAAACCAAAAGACCCCGTTGTTTTTCTTGAAGTAATATCTTACTTGTATAAAAAGGGATTTATAAAAAATGTAGCCGGGATTCACGATATCCTGAAAAAGCTTGATGAGTTTCCTGTAAATAAAAGCCTTGACAAAGGCCAGCATATTAAGAAGCTGGAGGCTTTACTAAAAACCGGTGGCCATAATATTGATTTTTTTGAGCTAAGCAAACTAAATCTGTGGGACCTCTGTGAGTTTCTGGTTAAAACATTTTTCTCATCAAAACCGGAAGTTAATCCTTATGTGGCGTTTTTTATGGATGCCGTTTACGACTATCTTCAAAAGAATCCCGTATCAATTAACGATTTTGTACAGTGGTGGGAAGAAAATAAAAGCAAATATTCTGTTGTTGTTCCGAAAGGTATAGATGCAGTTCAGGTAATGACAATACATAAAGCAAAAGGTTTGCAGTTTCCGGTAGTGATTTTCCCATTTGTAAATATGTCAAACACAAGAATGGGCTTAAATGGCTTTTGGCATGATATTAAAATTGATGTTGCACCGGAACTAAAAACAGCATATTTTACATATCGTAAAGACCTTGAAAACACTATACTGGCGGAGAAATACCATGAAGAAAAGCAGAAGTCGCTTCTGGATTTGCTGAATGTAATTTATGTTGCTTTTACGCGCCCACGTGAAAAGCTCTTCGTTTTATCTAATTATCCTAAAAAAGGTGTGTTCAAAGAATCGGCAAACACCGCCGCATATTTTCTTAAAGAGTTTTTATCTTACAAAGAACAGTGGGAAGAAGGCTTAGTAATGTACCAGTTTGGTAATAATTATTCAACTGATTCACAGGCGGATACGCATGAGGATGCGGGTATGGAAGCCGGGATTGCAAAGTTTAACAGGTATTTGAGTAACGACTGGCGGGATAAAATTCACATAAGGCCGGTAGTACAATCATCAGAATTTGATGATGAGCAAAAGTTAGCACTGGCAAGGGGCAGAATGATGCATAAGGTGATGGAGAACATTTTAACAAAAGAAGATGTGGAAAGGGTTCTTAATAAAATGTTTGTAAATGGTGAAATTAGCCGTGAAGAGCAGGCATCTCTAAAGAATAATATAGTTGAGTTAATAAGTTCTGAAAAGCTGTCGCCTTATTTTTCAGAAGGAATGAATATAATGAATGAAGCTGCTATATTAACAGAAGATGGCCGGTATTACAGGCCTGACCGTGTTGTGCTTTCCGAAAATAAAGCAGTAGTAATGGATTATAAAACTGGCGCAGCATCAGAAACCTACAAAAAACAACTGCTTCATTACAAAGCATTACTTCAAAAAATGGGATATAAACAAATTGAAGCATACCTGGTTTATCTTGACGAGGTGAAGGTAGAGGAGGTATCATTATAAAGGAAAGAATAGCTTTTAGGTACCGGATGTTTCAAACTAATTCCCTCATAAATTGTTATATAAAAAAGCCGGCCGTTTATGTTATAATATTGCATTATGGCGACAGGCTTTAACCCGGTTGTTCTTCGCTAACTGATTTATAAGCCGGGTTTTAGAAATTAAATCAGAAACTTAAAAAACGACAGATATGAACAACGCACAATTTTATTTTCCCCGCCCAAAAAACGAACCTGTATTAGATTACACTAAAGGAACACCGGAAAGGCTGGCACTTGAAGAAGAAATAGAAAAGCACAGTAATAATAAAATAGAGATTCCCCTGATAATAGGAGGAAAAGAGGTATATACCGGAAATACC
The DNA here is from genome assembly GCA_003557965.1 of Bacteroidales bacterium. Taxonomy (GTDB): domain Bacteria; phylum Bacteroidota; class Bacteroidia; order Bacteroidales; family UBA7960; genus PWND01. The sequence goes on from PWND01000135.1 coordinate 5,729, forward strand.
GGCACAGTGGTAAGCCCGCATAATCATAAAAATGTTGTGGCAACATATCATAAAGCCGGGGAGAAAGAGGTTAAAATGGCAATAGATGCTGCTTTGGAAGCCCATAAATTCTGGTCAAACCTTAGCTGGATAGAAAGGGTATCAATAACTTTAAAAGTTTCCGAACTTATTTCTACCAAATACAGATACCTTGTAAATGCTGTAACAATGGTAGGGCAAGGCAAAAATGCTTATCAGTCGGAGATTGATGCCGTATGTGAAACAATTGATTTTTTAAGGTTTAATGCTCATTATGTTTCGGAAATATATAATGACCAGCCACATTCTGAAAGTGCTAATCTCAACAGGATAGAGTATCGTCCTTTGGAGGGGTTTGTATTTGCAGTAAGCCCGTTTAACTTTACATCAATCGCATCGAACTTAGCTTTAGCACCGGTGGTTATGGGCAATACTGTAGTTTGGAAACCTTCAGGCACAGCACTTTTGTCAAATTATTATTTGATGAAAATATTTAAAGAAGCCGGTTTGCCCGATGGCGTTGTTAATTTTATACCCGGACAGGGAAGTAAGATAGGAGAGATTGTATTAAATCATAAAAGCCTTGCAGGAGTTCACTTTACAGGCAGCAACAACACATTCAACAATATTTGGAAAACAATTGCACAAAATGTAGAAAACTTCCGCTCATACCCCAGGATAGTTGGTGAAACCGGTGGTAAAGACTTTGTTTTTGCGCATAATTCGGCAAATATTGATGAATTGGCTACCGCTTTGGTAAGAGGTGCTTTCGAGTACCAGGGGCAAAAATGTTCAGCAGCCTCCAGGGCATATATTCCGAGGTCTATATGGCCGGAATTAGAGAAGAAAGTAGGTGAAAATATTGGTAAAATAAAGCAAGGAGGAGTTAATGATTTCTGCAATTTTGTTAATGCTGTGATTGATGAAAATGCTTTTGAAACCATTACTTCTTATATTGAAAAAGCCCGCACTTCAAAGAGTGCTGAAATTATTTTCGGCGGCAATAGTGATAAATCAACAGGATACTTTATTGAGCCAACAGTAATAAGGGCTCTTGACCCGCACTTTACCACTATGGAAGAAGAGATTTTCGGGCCGGTACTTACTATCTATGTTTATGATGATGAAGAATATGAAAAAACACTTGAACTATGCAACACAACATCACCTTATGGTTTAACAGGTGCTATTTTTAGTGAGGATGTTGCAGCAAGGGTAAAGGCTTGCCAGGTACTCAGGTATGCTGCCGGCAACTTTTATTATAATGATAAACCCACAGGTGCAGTTGTCGGGCAGCAACCTTTTGGCGGCTCCAGGCAGTCGGGTACTAATGATAAAGCCGGAAGTTACTTGAACCTTTTAAGATGGGTAAGCCCAAGAACTATAAAGGAAACATTTCTTCCGCCCAAAGATTTCAGATATCCGTATATGCACGAACAAAAGTGTGACTGCTCTTAACAGAAATGATTAGATTCAGGCAGACATTTCGCCCCTTATAGGTTTTTCAATATACTTTTTAATTTTTTCAGTGCTGTAGCCACTGCCAAGCAAATACATAAGCTTGGTAATGGCTGCTTCAACGGTTATGTCGCGGCCGCTAAGCACTCCGGCTTTTTCTAAGCCTATCCCGGTTTCATATTTCCCCATTTGCACGGAACCGCCCCGGCATTGAGTTACATTCATAACGATAAGGCCTTTTGAAGTTGCGTTTTCTATTTCATCAATAAACCATTTATCGGATGGAGCATTCCCCGAACCGTATGTTTCTAGGATTACCGCTTTAAGGCCTTCCGTATTAAAAACAGCCCTCATAGTATTAGGGTTAATACCGGGAAATATTTTTAATACAGCAACATTTGTGTCAAGGTTTGTAAATATTCTTAATTCCTGCTCAGTAGGCTTGCTTATAGCGCTAAAGTTGTAGTTTATTTTTACACCAGCCTTTGCAAGCTCAGGGTAGTTTACCGACCTGAAAGCTTCAAAGTGTTCAGCATTATACTTGATAGTCCTGTTTCCCCTGTATAACTTATATTCAAAATATATGCAAACTTCCGGCACAATTGCTTTTCCATCTTTTTTTGCAGCTGCAATTTCAAGTGCAGTAATAACGTTTTCTTTGCCATCAGTTCTTATCTTTCCTAATGGAAGCTGCGAACCGGTAAAAATAACAGGTTTTGACAGGTTTTCAAGCATAAAGCTTAGTGCTGACGCAGTATAAGCCATAGTATCAGAGCCGTGCAATATTACAAAGCCATCAAAACTCTCATAGTTTTCTTCAATTATTTCGGCCAGGTGAACCCAAACACCGGGGTCCATGTTTGATGAATCAATTACCGGCTTAAATGAGATGCTTTCAATATTGAATTGAAATCTTTTGATTTCCGGGATTTGCTTTGTAAGATGTTTGAAGTCAAAAGGGCTTAATACGCCGGTTTCACTGTCTTCAACCATGCCAATTGTGCCTCCCGTATATATCAGTAGTATTGATGTGTTTTGTTCCATGTTTTTTATTTTCAACAAAAGTATTATTTTGCTTAATATTTTTAAAATAATTTTCAATAAGCTTGGTAATATTTGTAAATTTGATAAAAAAGGTACAATGGACAGATATTCAAAGAACGAAAACATGCTTAGCCCGGAAGAAAACCGGTCTCTTAGAAAGAAAAAAGTTGCAGTTGTTGGATGTGGCGGCCTTGGGGGGCATATCATTGAGCAGCTTGCCCGCTTGGGTGTTGGTAATATTACAGCTATTGACGGTGATGTTTTCGAAGTTACAAACCTAAGCAGGCAGCTATTGTCGAATGTTGGCAATATAGGCTTTCCTAAAGCATTAGCTGCAAAAAAGCATATTGAAAGGGTTAACCCGGAAATCAACCTTGTTGATGTAAAAGAGTATATTACTGTAGAAAATGTTGATGAGATTCTTCAGGGACATGATGTTATTTGTGATGCTCTTGACTCTATTGGTGCCAGAAAAATAGTTAGAAAGTCAGCCGACAGGTTAAAAATACCGATGGTGTTTGGTGCAATTGCAGGGTGGTACGGGCAGGTTTCAACACTTTTCCCGGGTGATAAAATATTTGATAATGTTTATGACACTGATGAAAACCGGGGTTTGGAACAGGAACTTGGCAATCCTTCTTTTGCGCCTGCGTTGGTTGCTTCAATAGAAGTTGCTGAAATATTAAAAATCTTAACCCAAAAGGGTGAGTTGCTTAGAAATAAGCTGCTTGTTATTAATACATTTAACAACGATTACCAGGTAATTGAATTCTAATAAACTTAAAAAGCTAACCCTATAGCAATACCTGCCATTGCATGGCTATGATGACCTATGTAAGCAAACTCAAAAACAGGGCCTATAACAAACCTGTTAATGTCAAAGCCATAACCGGCTTCAACGTGTGCGCTGAATAATAAATCTTTGCCATGCATAACAAGGCCCGGCCCAACAGATACTTCAAGGTGATTTAAAAGAGTAATCCCCATACCAATTGAAACTCCATAATGTTTTTCATTGGTAAATACATTTTCAACCGAGCCATAAATATGCAGATCAGGAGAATTTGTACCCAAAATATATTGGTACTCTAATTGCAATCCAATGGCCATTTTGTTATTATCAGCCATATATACAACGCCGGGAACTAATCCTATTTCATGCTTAAAGACAGGTTCATGTGGCTTTGATTCATTAACAATCGCCAAAAAGAAGATAAGCATCAAAAGTAGCTTTGTAATCATATATTTTGTGTATAATTTATTGACACTTTTTTGATGTAAGAGTTTAAAAACGAAGGGGAAAATTCAATTGTTTTTTCTGAACTGCAGGTTAGTTTACTAAGTGTTTTGACATATGCTGTTATTATGCCTGGTGTATATTATTCATATACAGATAGATGGGCGAGATGTCGAAAAATATTATATGTTAATAACAACATCACAGTTATTTTTGCAGATTATAAAAATTAAAGTAAATTTGAGTTTGATAAAATAAGAAATGCAATTTTAAAATTTTCCCAAAGCATTTTGGGGGCGTATCCGAAAAGCCTATAGAGTAGGATAACTAAAAATTAAAGAACTATGGATAACAAATTTTTCACTTTTTTAAAGCCGGCTTTAGATTATATAGATACCGGCAAACTTTTCAGAAAGCCTGTAAGCTGGCTTTATACTATTATTGCAGTAATTAATTTATTAATTCCTTTTTACATTCTTTATGTGATTATTGACAATAAAATATTCAGCTATGCATCAGGAAAAGACACAGTAGTATTAATACTATTGTTGATAATTACTGCCGGAATAAGCTGGCTTGGTTTTCAGTTGTGGTGGGATAGAAAAGAAAAAGTTTCCACTTCTTCTGAAGAAAGTGATGACTTCGTTGCAACACCAGTAATTGCACATGTGCTAAAAACCACCGGTGAGTGGCTTGGCCTTTGGATTGGTGTATTTGGATTTTTGGCAGCAGTAATTCTAACAGTTTTCTATGGCGGCGATTCAGGTATGGGTGCAGCCATGGGATTTGATTTTGTAAGTGCAGGCGTAGATGCAATTATCAGGTTGCCTATTATGGGGTTCTTAACAATAGTAGTGTTCAGGTTTTTTGCTGAATTTGTTAAAGCATTACCAACTATTGCAAATAGTGCAAAAAAACAATTGAAATATTTTGAAGGAGGACAACAATAAAATATAATATTGTAATTTGAATATTAAGGATTGTATCAAACTTTGAATATTTTTATTAAAATGTTTGATACAGTCCTTGTTTTTTATTTCAGAGGTTAAAAATCTTTTTAACTAAGTGATTAAATCAAAATGAGTAAAAACCCTATTTCACTTACAGACATTGCTAAAGCATTGGGTGTTTCAGCATCTACCGTATCCAGGGCACTGAAAGACCATCCCGACATTAGCGATTCTACGAAAGAAAGAGTGAAGGCATTTGCAGAAATGGTTAAGTACCGCCCGAATGTCCTGGCTTTAGGGTTAAAGCACAAAAGAACTTATACCATTGGAATTGTTGTTCCGGAAATTGTTCATCATTTTTTTTCATCTATAATAAGCGGAGTAGAAGATGTGGCATACAAAAAGGGATACAGGATAATGATATGCCAGTCTAACGAAAATTATATACGTGAAGAAATGAACTTGCAGGCCTTATTGGATCACAGAGTAGATGGCTTGCTAATTTCATTAAGCAAAAGCACTGTTAATTACGGGCATATAAAAGCTGCTATCGAAAGTAATATTCCAACTGTTTTCTTCGACCGGTTTTGCAGAGAAATAGATACTGACAGGGTTACCACCAATGATTTTGAAGGCGCAAGGGCTATTTGTAACCATTTAGTAGAAAGAGGCTGCAAAAATATTTTGCATTTAGCAGCACCGCAAACACTTTTAATTGGTGCTGAACGAAAAAGAGGTTATGTCCAGGCATTGGCTGATAATGGCTTAAGCATAAATAAGGAATTGATTTTAAACTGCGATACACCCGCAAAAGTTGATGAACTTAAAGACAAAATATTATCCCTGGTAAGTAAAATAGATGGGATATTTGCCGTTAATGACTTTACTGCCATCAAAGTAATGCAGCTATTAAAAAAATCCGGATATAAAATCCCCGAAAATATCGCGGTTGCAGGTTTTGGCGACGACCCTATTGCTACAATATCTGAACCTACTCTTACAACTGTTAAACAAAACGGTTATGAAATAGGAAAAACAGCAATGAATATTCTTATTAAAAGGTTGGAAAACAAAGGCAAAGAAGAAAGAAAACACCAGCCACAAATTAAGGTAGTTGACACAAAACTATGTAAACGGAATTCAACCTAACTAAAACCTGTCTTTAACGTCGATAAGTTTATATACTTTATCACCACGCCTTACCAGCTCAGATGTTTTTAATGAACATAAGCTGCCTTTTTCAGCTTCCTTTACAACTTCATGATCAACCCTGATTTCCTTTATGGCTTCTTCCACAACGCCTGTTGTTGGCCCGGTAATTACAATTAAATCATTTAAGTTAAGGCCACCGGCTTCCAGCTTTATTTCAGCAACAGAAATGTTAGAGAAGAAATTTGTAACCTTTCCGGCATATACTTTTTTCCTGGAAGCTTGAGAACCATATCTTTCAGACCATTCTCCAATTTTTCTTCCCAGGTAATATCCATCCCAAAACCCCCTGTTAAAAACAGTTTTCAGGCGATTTCCCCACCCCTTAATTTTTTCAGGACTATAGGTGCGGTTTTTAATTGCATCAATAGCTTCTTTGTAACATGATGTTACTGTTTTTACATATTCCGGGCCACGGCCTCTTCCCTCAATTTTTAAAACGCTTACACCCGCATCTGTTATCTTATCTAAAAACCCGATAGTACATAAGTCTTTAGGCGACATTATATACTCATGATCTATTTCCAGCTCATACTTTTCTTCAATATCTGTAACAAGATACGACCTCCTGCATAGCTGAAGACAAGCCCCCCTGTTTGCTGAAAAATTCATGTTGTCAAGGCTTAAGTAGCACTTGCCACTTATTGCCATACATAAAGCTCCGTGTACAAAAACTTCTAACCTGACAAGATTTCCTGATGGGCCTGTAATTGATGCATTTTTTATTCCTTTATGTATGTTGTAAACCTTTTCAAGGCTTAACTCCCTGGCCAGAACCATTACATCGGCAAACTGTGAATAAAACTTAACAGCCTCTATGTTTGTAATATTACACTGCGTGGAAATATGTACAGGAACATTTTGTTTTCGGCAATACTCAATAACACTAAAATCAGAAGCTATAATTGCCGATATCCCTGCATTTTTTGCATGATTAACCAAGGCTTTCATGTCAGGCAGCTCAGCATCATATATAATGGTATTTAGTGTCAGGTATGATTTAAGATTGTTTTTTCTGCATATTTCAACAATTTCTTCAAGATCATCATGATTAAAATTTTGGGATGAACGCGACCTCATATTAAGCTTGCCAACGCCAAAATAAACTGAATCAGCACCACCTTGTATAGCTGCCATAAGGGCTTCGTATGAGCCTGCAGGCGACATAATTTCTATCATAGGCTTACTATTACCTGCCATAATAAAAAATCGTTACTTGTTTTACAATGCAAGTATAATTATAAATTACGGGTTAAGGGTTCAAAAAATTCCCCGTAACCCGTAATTCAAAAAATTCAATTATATTAAAAGCCTTTTTCAAGCTAAATTAATATAACGATATATTTAGTTTAACAATCCTCTTTGTCTTAGCAACGGCTCAACAATAGGCTCTCTTCCTCTAAAGTTAATATACATTTCCATTGCGTCTTTTGTTCCGCCTCTCTCAAGAATAGTTTCACGCAATCTTTGTGCAGTTTCCGGGTCAAACAGATCGCCGGTTTCAACAAATGCTTCATAAACGTCAGCATCCAAAAGCCCTGACCACAAATAACTATAATATCCGGCAGAATATCCTCCGGCAAAAATATGGTTAAAATGTGTGCTTCCATGCCTGAAGTTAATTTCCGGAATAATTCCATACTTTTCAATTGTCCTTGCATCAATTATTGAAGCAACATTAGTCCACTCATCTTTGTCAAAAGGCTCTTTAAGAGTATGGTACTCCATGTCAAGAAATGCAGAAGCAATAAATTCAACATTTCTAAATCCGGTATTAAATGCTGCACTTTCGGCAATTCTGTCAATTAGTTCAGCCGGCATAGGCTCGTTGGTTTCATAATGCAGGGCAAAGGTTTGCATCACTTCAGGCTCTTTTGCCCAGTTTTCCATAACCTGCGAAGGCAGCTCAACAAAATCTCTTGGTACGGCTGTTCCTGACAAACTGTTATATCTGCAGTCAGATAATAATCCATGAAGTGCATGCCCGAACTCATGGAAAAATGTAGTCATTTCATCAAAAGTAAGTAAGGATGGCTGGCCTCCAGAGGGTGGCGAAAAGTTACAAACAATTGTAATTACAGGATGTACAAAGTTGCCTTCCCTGTCAATTGATTGTTTCCTGTAACTGCTCATCCATGCACCACCTCTTTTGCTGTCCCTTGGGTGAAAATCCATGTATAATATACCAATATGAGAACCATCACTTTCCATGACCTCAAAAACCTGTACATCTTCATGATATTTAGGCACATCAGTTCTTTCTTTATATTTTAGGCCCCATAGTTTTTCTGTAATATCAAATATTCCGTCTCTAACAGTATTTAGCTCAAAATACTGGCGAATTTCTTCTTCATCAATATCGTACTTTTCTTTACGAAGCCTTTCGGAGTAGTATCTCCAGTCCCACTGCTCTAAAATAAAGTCATGTCCGTCGTTTCTTATCATTTGTTGCAGGTCGTATGCTTCTTTTTTGGCAATTGCCAGGGCTGGTTCCCAAACTTCCTTAAGAAAGTTCATAACAGTTTCAACATCACCGGCCATGCGGTCATCTAAAGCAAGGTCTGCGAAAGTGTCATAGCCGAGCATCTGGGCTCTTTCTATTCTTAGGTTTACTATCTCGCCAATTATTTTTTTATTGTCAAATTCATTATCCATATTTCCCCTGCTAATGTAGGCTTGCTGCATTTTCTTTCTTAGCTCCCTGTTGTCGGCATTATATAAAAATGGCATAACGCTGGGGTTATGAAGTGTAAATACCCACTTGCCTTCATGGCCTTCTTCTTCAGCTCTTTCTGCTGCATTATCTATAGCAGATTGTGATAGCCCCGACAAATCATCTTCATTGTCAATTACCATTCTGAATTTATTTACATCTCCTAATACATTCTGTCCAAACTCTAAAGTAAGCGATGATAATCTGCTGTTGATTTCCTTAAGCCGCTCTCTTTTATCTTCTTCGAGCAAAGCACCATTTCTTTCAAATCTTCTGTATGTCTCGGTTAGCAAACGCATTTGCTCTTCATCGAGGTCTAATTCATTCTTTTTGTCATGTACTGCCTTTACTCTTTCAAATAAATCAATATTCAACCAGATATTGTCGCGATGCTCTGATAGTTTAGTTGCCATGTTACGTGCAATTTCAGAGATTTCATCATCAATCAGGCATGAGTTAAAGTTATAAAACACGCTGCTTACCCTGTTTAATAAATCACCGGTGTACTCAAAAGCTTCTATGGTGTTTTCAAAGGTAGGTTCTTCCTCATTGTCAATAATGGCCTGAATTTCAGCCATTTGCTCTTCCATGCCTTTTTCAAAAGCAGGCTCAAAGTGTTCATTCTTAATCTCATCAAAAGGCGGTACGCCAAATGGTGTATCATACTCACTAAAAAAAGGGTTTTCTGCCTTTTTTCCACAAGATGTTATCATAAATAATACGGTTAATGAAACAAATACAAGCTTCTTCATTTTATTTTACTTTAGGTTAATAATACATTTTAAATAATTAATCAGCCAAATTACAAAAACATTATGAATTATCCATTAATTACCTGACAAAAAATTGCAAGCCAGGCAATTAATCAATGGTAAAAAAGACACTTTGCAAAACTATATTGTACTAACTTTCAGGGCATTTTGCCCAGCCTGTATTTAAGTATTTTTTTCACTCAAGTTTTGAATATTTAACGTTAATAGTTCTGCAATTAAACAGAATTGTAATTTATATGTTATAATATTGTAGAATTATTTTTCCATAAAAATATCACCACTATGATTTTTAAAAATATTTTAAGAAGTTTTTTTTTACAGGCCTTTGTAGTATTTTATTTGCTTTCGGGGCCGCTATATTCACAAATCACCAGCCAGCGAGAACAATTAGAAAACCTTTCTCAAGAGTTAGAAATTATTTATAAAGCTGAAAAAGAAGAGGCTGAAAGAATAGCTGATTCACTTGGCATACCTGTACGGCAGGAGCTACCCGGAGATGTAATAATTGAGCTTCAGGGATTTATTGATGGCTATCCGGATTACTACGTAACATATAACCTGGAGGGAGCTACGGTTATAAAGACCAGCCAGTTGTGGCCAGGAGGCACTTCTGGTTTAGACTTAACCGGAGCCGGCCAAACTTTAGGGATGTGGGATGGAGGAGCCACACGACTATCACACCAGGAGTTTGAGGGCAGAGCAATTCAGGCAGATAATGCCACATCTTTAAGTGGCCATGCTACTCATGTTGGAGCAACTATGATAGCAGGAGGAGTTGATGAAGATGCCAAAGGCATGTCGTATGAGGCAAACCTTGATGCGTATGACTGGAATAATGATGCATCACAGATGGCAGCCGCAGCAGCAAATGGGTTACAGGTATCGCAGCACTCTTATGGCAGTATCGCAGGATGGCGATTTGATGAAGGAACGTGGTATTGGTATGGCGTGCCTTCAATTAGCGAGGTAGAGGATTACAAATTTGGATTTTATGACAGCAGGGCACATACCTGGGATTTAATATCCAATAACGCTCCAAACTATTTAATAGTAAAGTCAGTAGGAAATAGCCGTGGTACAGGGCCTGCGCCCGGTACAGGCCACTATGTATGGGATGGCAACAGTTGGGCTTATTCAACAACCACAAGAGACATAAATGGCGGAGATGATGGCTATGATTGTATTCCAACTTATGGTAATGCGAAAAACATTATTTCTGTAGGTGCAGTTACTGCAGGCGGAGCTATGGCATCATTCAGTAGCTGGGGGCCTACAAACGATGGAAGAATAAAACCTGATATTGTAGCAAAAGGAGTAAGTGTTTACTCTGCAACAGCAACCTCCAACTCTTCCTACGGTAGTTGGAGCGGGACGTCAATGTCGGGGCCTATGGTTAGTGGCTCAATAGGCCTTCTTTTACAACACCACCAGGAACTTAATGAAACCAGCCCATCTTTAAGAGCATCAACTATAAAGGCACTTATATTACATACTGCTGACGCATTAGACGGCCATCCCGGGCCAAATTACCGAAGCGGCTGGGGAATGATGAATACACAAAAAGCTGCTGAACTAATGTCTGAAAATGCTGAAGCAGGCGGAAATTCTAATATCAGGGAATTTACTTTAAGTGACGAACATAGCATTGAAATAGATGTTATCTCGGATGGAAACCCACTAAAAGCTACTATTGTGTGGGATGACCCCGCCGCTGAACCATTAGAGCCATCTCTTAACCCTACTACATTAATGCTCGTAAATGACCTTGATATGAGAATAATTGACTCTGAAGAGAATGTTTATTATCCATGGATATTAGACCCCGAAAATCCATCAGAACTGGCAACTACCGGCGACAACTTCAGAGATAATGTTGAGCAAATCCTTATTATGGACACAGAGGCATGGGAAAACTATACAATAACTATTAGCCATAAAGACAACCTGGCTGATAGCTACCAGGAATTCTCACTGATTGTATCCGGAATAGTACCTGAAAATCCTTTTAAGGAAGTTGTGTTTAATGTAATGACGTATGATGAAGAACCCGTTGAAGATGCCACTATTACGATAAGTAAAGAAGCGAAAAGCAAAAGCAGCAATAATGAGGACAAGGATGAAGAAAGTGGCGAATGGATACACTGGGACACAGGGGAAAACGTTGCAGGAGTTGGCACAAATTCCTCGGCAAACTTTCATATTGCAAGCAGGTGGGAGCCTGAAGACCTTACTGAATATGACGGAAAACAAATTAAGCAAATAAGCTTTGTCCCAAAGTATGAGGAATGTATTTATACAATAAAAATCTGGGAGGGACCGAATGCAGTTGAAGTTTACTCTCAATATGTTCATAACCCGGTAATTGACGAGTGGAATATTGTGGAACTCAACCTTCCTTATATAATAGACTCTTCGGATGAGCTTTGGTTTGGTGTTAATATTAACACACAGGGAGGACGGCCTGCCGGAAGAGATGGCGGCCCGCAGGTTCCGGGTAAAGGAAATATGATATTCTTCAATGGCGAATGGTCTGAAGTATCAGACCTGAACTCAGACCTTACGCAAAACTGGAATCTTCAAGCCTATGTGGTTCCCGTAGAGCCTATGGTATTAAACACCGGTGCAGATGGCTCTGTTAGCTTTGAAGCACTTAGCGGGAGCTATTCATATATAGTTGAAAAAGAATCATACTTACCCGCTGAAGGCAGCTTTAATGTTGAAAGCTTCGACATGGAAGTTAATGTTGTTTTGTATGATGAAGATGGCTACTACACTCTTACTTTGGAGGCAAGCCCTGAAAATGCAGGCGTTGTTTCCGGTGGTGGAACTTTCCCGGCAGATGCAACTGTTGAGATTTCAGCGGTGGCAAATACCGGTTTCGACTTTGTTAACTGGACAGATACTGATAACAACTCCATTAGTGATGAAAGTGATTACCAGTTTACTATGCCAGAAGAGAATTTACAACTGGTTGCAAACTTCAGTTTGTCGGAATATACCTTAAGCGTTGAAGCCGACCCTGTTGGTAGTGGCTACTTTGTGATAAGTCCTGACCAGGATTTTTACAACCATAATGATATTATAACAATAACAGCCTATGCAAATGATGGATACAGCTTCGAAGAGTGGCAGGAAGATGGAGAAGGAATAAGCAATAATGATGAACTGATTTACACAATGCCTGCTGATGATGTTGTATTAACAGCTGTTTTTGAAGAAGAACCGGAGTATTATACACTACTGCTGGTATCAGATCCCATTGATGCCGGAACTCTCTCGGGAAGCGGAAACTACCTGGAAGGAGAGTACGTTAATGTTTCTGCAACCGCAAATGAAGGTTATGATTTTATTAACTGGATTGATAGTGACGATAACACATTAAGCAACAACAGTTCATTTTTGTACTCAATGCCCGGAAAAGATATAACTTTAATTGCTAATTTTAGCCTGGTTAATTACACGGGTGTTTTGGAAAAAGACGAAGTAATTGTGTTTCCCAACCCATTTAATGATAAAATTACACTGAGAAATACAGAAACTTTAAAACAAGTGGTAATTAGGAATATCCTTGGGCAAAAAGTCACATCAGTAATCCATGACGGGTCTGATAAAATAGTTTTTGAAGCTGGAGGTTTTCCACAGGGAGTATATCTTATTAAACTGTATTATCAAAATGGCGATATGCAGGTGAGAAAAATCATAAAAGAATAGGCTTTATTATGAGTGGTTTTCTTTTTGAACAAATAATTTTTGGCCCTATAAGAAGCAGGCGCCTGGGGGTATCTTTAGGGGTTAACCTGTTGCCGCTTAATGCTAAAATCTGTTCTTTCAACTGTTTGTATTGTGAGTGCGGTTTAACAACAGAAGATGATAA
>PWND01000207.1 GCA_003557965.1 Bacteroidales bacterium
AGGGTGCGGTGTGGCATAGTAAAAAACAATTAGCCACACAAATAATCCAGTATGTTGAAACGTATAATAAGGAGAGAGCTAAACCTTTTGAGTGGACATATGATGGAATGAAAAAGAATAGTTCGACTAATATTAAATCATGACACTAGGTAATAATCAAATCTTTTCAGAATACCAAATGCCGATATACAGGATGGAAAACTATTAATTTACACTGGAAAATGGCTTTAAATAGCTATACTTGGTAAAAATACCAAACGTTTGACATGCCTTTAAACAAATTTAAACACTAATAATCCATAGTTCTGAGCATAACCAGAACGCAATCATGGACAGTTTCAATTCCATTTTTTTCAGCTAATTCTTCAAGTTCAGGGTTTTTAGTTCCCGGATTAAAAATTATCCTTTTGGGTTTTAAATCAATAATATAATCATAGTAAGGCTTTTGATTCATTGCATTGAGATATAGAGCTATAGTGTGTAAGCCCGGAATATCATACGGCTCCTTTTTTACTTCAACATCATCAATATTAGTTGCAAACCTTCCAACACCATGAACTTCAATGTTGTTTTCCAATAATCTTTTTACAGCTTTATGTGAATACCTTAATGGGTTTGGGCTAACGCCCAATACAAGGGTTTTTTTACTCATATCTGATAGTTTTTATAGTGATCTTTTACGATGTTTCAACGTCAAATTTAATTCCTGCAGTAATATGCTTTTTTACTGCACATGCTTCAACAGACTTAATCAATGCAGGCTTATATTTGTCCGGGAAATCACCAGGAAAATCAATATTTAATACTATATTATCAGCCAGCCTTGTTTCAGGGTTTCTATTCATCTTTTGGGTAATTTTAATTCCTTCATAGGGAATGTTTCTTTGGATGCAAAAAGATTTTGCATAAAACCCGGCACATGCCGCTATTGAAGCAAAAAACAAATCCATTGGAGAAGGTGCCGAACCATCGCCACCGGCAATATCCGGTTGATCTGTTTTTATTGTCATTCCTCTATAATTAACATCAATTTTTAGGTTATCACCAAATACTACTTCCATACTCATAGTTGTTATCTTTTATTAATTAATACATATATTTAAATTTATAAATTTCTTCTAAGTCCAACAGAACCATTCTATAATACAATATTTTATTTAAAGAATTCGGGTAATTTATCTTTAATTACATTCATAAACCATTGCGGGGCACCACATGGCTTTTTTTTCACAGGGTCAACAAAAACCAATACGGTGTCGCCAATGTTTATAAGTTCTCCTTTGGGGTTATATATTTCATAATCAAACTTCATTCTTACTTTAGGAAGTTCTTTAATATAAGTTTTCACCGTAAGCACATCATCATAATGTGCAGGTTTGATATATTTGGTACTCATAGACAATAAAGGCATAATTATTCCTTTATCTTCCATTTCTTTATAACTAACTCCAAGTTCCCTCATTGCTGATACTCTGCCAACTTCGTAATACTGGGCATAGTTTCCATAATATACAAAACCCATTTGGTCGGTTTCAGCATATCTAACTCTGACTTTTGTTTCGTTTACAAACATAATTTTAAAATTTAAAGTAAAATCAAACTAACAGCCATAACGCCCATTCCTGCAATAAGGCCATATATTGCTAAATGAGGCCTGCCATATTCTCTGGCAGCCGGCAACAATTCATCAATAGAAATAAAGACCATAATACCTGCTACAGAAGCAAATACAAACCCAAATATAACCTGGTTTAAGAAAGGAGCAAGAATTAATAATGCAAAAACAGCTCCTAAAGGTTCAGCAAGGCCAGATAGAAATGAGTACTTAAATGCTTTCTTTCTACTTCCTGTAGCATGATATATAGGTACTGAAATAGCTATTCCTTCAGGAATATTATGGATAGCTATTGCAATTGCTATAGGCAAACCAAGCTTAATATCCTGAAGTGCAACTAAAAAGGTAGCTATTCCTTCAGGGAAGTTATGGATAGCTATGGCGAATGCTGATAACATCCCCATTCGATAAAGCTTTCTTTTTTTATTTTCTTCTTCACTTTCTTTAATCTCCTCAACCTTTTTTATTTCATGCGGATTTTCAAAAGCTGGAACCAGTCTGTCAATTAAAGCTATGAGCAGCATTCCAAAGAAAAAACCACCTATTGCAATAATTTGCGCATTAGTATAGCTAACTTCTTCAGAAATAAAACCTTGTGCTTCCGGGAAAATCTCAACAAAAGATATATATATCATAACACCTGCTGAGAAACCAAGCGAGGTTGACAAAAATTTTGTATTTGTTTTTTTTGCAAAAAAAGCGATAGTGCTACCAATTCCGGTAGCTAATCCGGCAAGCAGGGTAATACCCAGTGCTAATAAAACATTATTATAGTTAGCCCAAATATCATTAAAGTATTCCAAAATTAACCCCTTTATTGATTAAGAAATCATTAAAAAATTCTTCTCACAAACTTTGCTAATAGCATTATATATGCCATTATAATCATAACCACATTCGGCATGAAGTTGTTCAACAGTACCTTGTTCAATAAATTTATCAGGAATACCCAGTCTTTTTATAACTGCATTATATGAGTTGTCAGACATGAATTCCAGTATAGCACTACCCATTCCACCACAAAGAGAATTGTCTTCAATAGTTATTATTTTTTTATGGTTTTTAAAGATTTCATGCAACATTTCATTGTCCAAAGGTTTAATAAAAATAAGATCATAAAATGCTGCATTTATACCTTTTTCTTTTTCCAGTTTTTTGCAAGCTTCCAAAGCCGCATTACCTATGTGTCCTATTGAAATAACAGCAATATCATCTCCATCTTTAAGCTTTCTTCCCTTCCCAATTTTTAGTATTTGCATTTCCTTTTTCCAGTCTTTCATTACACCTCTTCCTTTGGGATACCGGATAACCCACGGGCCCTGTTTTCCAACCTGGGCTGTATACATAAGGTTTCTGAGATATTCTTCATTCATTGGTGATGCTATGGTAACACCGGGTATGCATCTCATAAAAGATAAGTCGAACGCACCATGATGAGTAGCTCCATCCTCCCCTACCAACCCTGCTCTGTCAAGGCAAAAAACAACATGCAGGTTTTGCAGTGCTACATCATGAATGGCCTGATCATAAGATCTTTGAAAAAATGATGAATAAATATTGCAATATGGTATTAACCCTTGCGCTGCAAGCCCGGCAGAAAAAGTAACAGCATGTTGCTCGGCAATTCCAACATCAAAAGCTCTTTCGGGCAAACCTGCCATCATAATATTCAGTGAACAACCCGTTGACATTGCAGGTGTAATACCAACTACATCTGGGTTACTTTGTGCAATTTCAAGCATAGTTTCACCAAAAACCTGCTGATATTTTGGTAATTTATCTTGTTCTGATTTTAATACTTCTATTTCTCCCGTTTCCTTATTGAAAATTCCCGGAGCATGGAATTTTGTCTGGTTTTTTTCAGCATAAGGATATCCTTTTCCCTTAACGGTAACTACATGTAATAATTTTGGGCCTTTTATATTTTTCAGGTCCTTAAGAAGCTTTGTAAGATACTGAACATCATGGCCATCCACAGGGCCAAAATATCTGAAATTAAGGGATTCAAAAAGGTTACTTTGCTTTAATACTGTTGATTTAACCGCATGTTCCAGCTTTTGCACAATCTTTCTTGTGTTAGCCCCGATGCTATTTATCGCTCCCAAAACATTCCACACTTCATCTTTAAACCTGTTATAAGATTTTGAAGTTCTAATATCAGTCAGGTAATCTTTTAATGCACCAACGTTCTTATCAATTGCAATCCCGTTATCATTAAGTACAACCAGAATATTAGCATTAGCTACACCGGCATGGTTTAGTGCTTCAAAAGCCATCCCAGCTGTCATACTACCATCACCAATCACAGCAATATGATGGCGATCTTCCTCACCTTTAATCTTTGAAGCTATAGCCATTCCTAATGCAGCAGAAATGCTTGTAGAAGAGTGCCCGGTACCGAAAGAATCATAAATGCTTTCACCCATTTTGGGGAAGCCGCTAATACCTTGATACATACGATTTTGGTGGAATTTTTCTCTTCTGCCTGTAATTATCTTATGAGCATAAGCCTGGTGGCCTACATCCCATATTAGTTTGTCATAAGGAGCATCAAATACTGAATGTAAAGCAACCGTTAATTCAACAACCCCAAGGCTCGCACCAAAGTGTCCCGGGTTAGTACATACTGTGTCTATTATAAATTGCCTAAGCTCACTACATAGCTCTATTAGCTGATCCTGGCTTAAATCCTTTATATCAGATGGTGATTTTATTTTTGACAGTAAGTTATTGGCTTTTTTAGACATAGCAATATTGCCTGTTAAATCTATGCAAAATTATAAAATTATGTTTGTAAAGTCTAATATATTCTGTTTTTCATTTTCTTTACAAAGCCTTTTAGTTGATTTTCCTAATTTATAATAGTTTATTAAATTTCCTTTAATATAGCTTTGGTTAAAATTTATTATTGATGCATTATTTTAAGCCATAGTATTTGCAAACTTTGCAAAAGATACAATAGAGTAAACATTTCAAAAAAAAATTTAGCCACTCATTCTAAAATTTGAATTCAATAATTAAAACAATTTATAATGAAAGTTTGTTTAAAAAATATAATTTTGCACTATTTATATTAAATCTAAATTAACATATAATGACTTTACTTGATTTGAAAAACGGTGAAAGAGCCATTATTACAAAGATAAAGGGCCGTGGAGCTTTTCGTAATAGAATTATTGAGATGGGATTTATTACAGGTAAAGTTGTAAAAGTAATTAAAAAAGCTCCCCTGCAAGACCCTATTGAGTATAGCATTTTAGGATATAACATTTCGCTGCGTCGTTCTGAAGCGTCATTGATTGAGGTAATTCCGGAAAAGGAGTTTGGCAGTTTTGATTCGAAAGAATTTTCCGGTGTAATGGAAATAGAGTCAAGCAAGATACTTAAAAAGCATGGAAAAACAATAAATGTAGCATTAGTAGGAAATCCAAACAGCGGAAAAACCACCTTCTTTAATTATGCCTCAGGCTCACGTGAAAGAGTTGGCAACTACAGTGGTGTTACGGTTGATGCCAAACTTGCAAAATTAAAACAAAACGGAAATACATTAAACATTACCGATCTGCCGGGCACATAT
>PWND01000213.1 GCA_003557965.1 Bacteroidales bacterium
TGCTTCTTTTTTTCCAAATATATTTGTTGAAGTAGGCTTATAAAGCAAGTCTCTGTCAATAGAAAGCTTTGATATAGCTTTGTTGAAATAAAAAGAGGTCTCATCTACAAGGAAAACCCTTTTATTATTTTCTTCAATAAAAGGTTCTTCTTTAATTTGATTTTTTATAATATCAGCGAAAATACGTTCTCCATCACCTATAACCACATCAACACAATTAAGAGACTTCCATTTAATGATTAGCTTATACAAAGCTTTAGTTGACAAGCCACCAACAATAAAATGGCATTCAAAATCAATACTCTCTACTAGGTTTTTAACTAGTTCATAATTAGTGGAAAAAATATTGATACCAACATATTTAGGTTTTAAGATACGGAGTTGGTTTTTTAATTCATCAATTGATATGTTTTCATTATATGCATCAATAATACGAACATCAAATTTTTGTTCAATTAAATAAGTTGCAATATAACCTAAGCCAATAGGAGGTATGATATAGGGAGGAGATTTTTTTTCCCCATTTTTGTAAAACAGAGGAGTATTAATCAAAACACTATGCATAAGCTTGAATTAACTGTTTTGTTCATAGAACATTTTATACTTATCAATATCTACTTGGCTTGGCAAAATTGCTAATGACCAGATGAGCTTCCAAATATTAGTATAAAGTGCACCTTTTTCATTAGCCGTATCTGTTGCAATAGCTTTATATTTTTTAGTGCTATGTTTTTTAAATATTAGTAATTTCTGCACTCCTTTTTCTACAAACAGTCTTCCTCGAATTCTTAGGTCTGCTTCATCTGGATTGTAAAATTTTAATTCAACGATATCCCCAAAATCAGAAATAATTTTCCCATAACGAATTTTTGTTTCTTCTTGTACAGGAGTCTCGCATAAGACATATATTTTGTTGAAATTCTTGTCTTTTAATGCCTTATATTGTTCGTTTTCTTCGATGTTTTTTGGAGCAGCACCAAAAAAACTTAAATCTCCACCAAGTAATTTTATTTCATTTCTGTCAGCAAGCAATGTATGTTTATTGATTATTTTATTTAGTCTTTTAGGAGTCATGTATCTTCTTATTAAAGGTAATTTTATAGATATAATTATTATTGTTACTCCCAAAATAAATGATAATGGAATAAGCAACTTCGTTAATAAATTATCTATATTATCTGTACAATAATAATAAATTGAAAATATTACAACCATTAAGCCAAAGAAAAATAATATGAGCTTAATAAATATATTGGGTCTGTTAATAAAAAAGGCATTGCATAAAAAGCCCAATAATAAGCCTATGCTCGAAGATGTAAGTAAATACAAAATAGATGTGTTTTCCATAGTTTTAATTATTTATTTAAGTTTCTAATTGTTTTTATCATAGCTTTTGTTTCTTTAATTGGTGTCCTTTCATTTATCTCCATGTATTCATTAAGTTTGATAATAGCCGCATCACCACTAATTAATGCATTCTCAAAAAGTTTATAAATGACACCCAAAATACCCATAACATCAACTAAGTATTGTGACGCAATCTTTCTTAAGCTTTTGTCTGAAGTTATTAATACTGCATTTAACCTAATTGAAAGCTCTAAAATTGAGCAGTCTGAATAACTCAATACGGAGTGTTTGTTTACAAATGATATTATTTGAGATAATTCAGCATTTTTATCTATGGCTAATTTGCCAGAGTGAATGTACTGATCAATTATTTTTTTCTGTTCTGTTTTAGTAAACTCATTATAAATGTTTAGGCTTGTAATAAATTCATTATCCTGTTCAAAAAACTTTTCTATAAGATTTAAATCAATTAAATCAAACAAAACGCAGGCATCATTAATCAAGATTTTTGCTTTATGTTCCAACATTTATTTAACCTTTCTTAATGATTTAATATCAACATTTAGCAAATATGCAGCTTTACTTATACTAATAATCTCTTCTGATAATGCCCTGTTTACCAGTTGTTCAAGACAGCTTACACCTTCTTCTTCATAAAAATTACCCGGCTCCTTTTTTTTTCCATAAGTTTTCGATAAATAAACTGACCATCTTTTATAATAAGTTTCGTTTATTATATTCATCTGCCTGAGTCTGAATAAAATTGCCCTAATAGAAACTCCGTAAAACTCTTTAATAGAAATCAATTCTTTAATACTTATGTAATTACGGTAATTTCCCCCAATCATATCAATCAACATATTTGAAGGTAATAAGAAACAGCTAGCAAATTTATGACATAGCAGTTCAATTTCTTTTGGGGTTTTCTGTAGATTCTTGTCAAAATTTAGCAAAATATGACCTAATTCATGTAAAATGGTAAAACGCATTCTTTCATGGGATTTATCTTTTATATTTATAACTACAACAGGAATATTATTATTAGTTAAAATTGAAGCTCCGTCAAAGTTGTCATTGTGATCAAGCCTATACACTTTTACTCCTTTTAGTTCAAGTAATTTGCTTATTTGAGGTATGGGTTGAGATCCTAATTCCCATACTTTTCTTAATACTTTAGCTGCATTTTCAGCATCTTCTAAATTTTTTATTACTAAATCGTTAACAGGGTTTTTAAAGTTTATGTCAATGCCCAGAATGTTTTCTATTTCCGAATACCTTTCTATATAATCCCTGGCTTTTTCAATAATTGATTCTTCATATGACTTGGTTAAACTGATGTTTTTTCTAAAACATACGGGGTTAAGCTCAATTGAAATCTTCCTAAAAAAATAGTCGGGCTTTAAGTTTAAAGCAGCAGAGATTTTATTCAACATCTCATCAGATGGCATCATTAACCCTTGCTCATATTTGTTTAATGATTGTTTGCTTACCAGTCCTTCCAGCTTATCAGATAAGCCTTGTAATGACATTCCTGCCATTTTTCTGGCAAGCTTCAACCTTCCACTTAATATGTTTTTATCAGTATTTTCCATTTTGTTTTTGTTGACAAACTTACAAAACTATATTTGGTTTGTCAACCTTTTTGTTATTTTTTTTTAAAAGTGGCTATTTATTCCACAGGGTCAACCCTCTGGAAAAAATACGTTATTCGGCGTAAAAAAATTTGTATATTTGATAGTTTTACTAGAACTTTCGAACGTTGTATGTGTTTTAGCATGCTAAAAAAGCCAATAACACAAAAGAATACAGATGTCTTTAACAATAAAACATAACAGAGCTGAACACACTCACGAAAACGAACAATTTCGAAGGATTGCCAAGTCATTAAAGTTACTTTTTGACAAGCAAAAATGGTCTGGTCTGCTGATTGGCAACCCATTTAATGACAACTATTCCCGATTCCGTCCTGATGGAATTTTACTCTATGATCATGGCCTTATAATTATTGACCTTAAGGCTTATTCAGGCAATATAAGGTTGCCCCCTAATAAAACTGAATTCGAAAATACAGCTTGGTATTCAGAATCCGAAACAGATAAAAAGAGAACACTGATAAAAGCAGGAAATCGCTTTATTAATCCTTTCAAACAGCTTCACTCATACCGCGAAGCTTTTAAGGAAATTGTAGCAAATGAGCTTGGCCTGAAAGGTGAAATAAAAAAATCTAGAACTTGTACGCTAAATATTTTTTCAGGACCAATCACCATTCAAAATCAAATACCGAGAGAGATACCCTACTATAAATTGGTACAGGAATCCGACTTAGGTACTATGCTCTATGATTATACCAGCGAAAACAGCTTCTCCGAAGAAATAGCTAATGCCTTGAGCATAATTTTCAATGCGGAAGAATGGCAGGAGCATATTGAAATGCCTTCACCTAAATCTAAGATTGAGCGCACTATTGAGATTGATGCGGATGTAGAACAATCAATTGAAGAATTCTTGAAAACTGATGAAAGTGGAATTTTCGTATTGGAGTCCATGTCATCACATGATCGTGATGAATGGATTGAGCATATTCTTTCTAAATCGGAGGACTATGAAATTCCACAGATTGAAACCTGGATTCATTCAGCACGAATAAGCAGGAAAGTATCGAATCGAATGGGGATTGAATTGCAAAGCCTTTACAATACCATTTACGGCGGTGCTCCTAAGAGATTAAACATCGAGGAATCTGACTCGGAAGAGAAACAATACGAAGAACAACTTCAGGAGATTATTCCGATTCGAACTGATGACACCATTGATGAGTCAGCCGTAATCATTCTTCATGAAGCACATTTAGTAAGTCGCAGTTTACATCAGTCTGAATTGCTTCGCTTTGGTACCGGCAGACTTCTTGAAGACTTGCTTACTTTTCTAAATCTGAATGAAAATAAACGCAAACTGATATGTGTTGGCGATCCTTATTCTCTCACATATGGGAAGGACACAGATTCAGCAATTAACATCAATACATTAGCTGAAAATTTCTCAGGCTCAATCAAACACTTTCGAAAAGAATTGCCACTAGAAGGCTTTGAAGGCAAAATGAAGTTGCGAGTAGCATTGGCTAAAGGAATTGAAAGTCAGTTGTTCAATAATCTTCAATATCCCTGGACTGATGTTGATTTGAAACAGATAACAAAGGAAGGTGTGCCAAATTATCTATCAGAATGGTTTAGCAAGCCACTGGATTCTGAGCCAGATTACACTGTAATGGTTTATTCAAATAAGGATGCTAAAAAAATCAATCAGTGGGTCAAGAACCATTGTCTAAAAAACGGAAAAGACCTTTCAAAAAACGACCTCTTATTGCTAAACAATAATGTTAACATTCCTGATGAAACAGGTTTTGGCCAACCAGCCAAATTATATAATGGTATGTTTCTTTTGGTTGAGTCAGTCGGTGAAACCGTAAGCAAGCCTATTCCATTAAGGCAAAGTAAGAAGCCGATTGTTTTAAACTTCACTAAAATTCAGGTGAAATGTTTGAGTTTGTCATTCCGGTTAAATGCTGAAGTATATATGCTTGATAATTTTTTTAACAGTGAAGCTGGGCTTTCTAAAGAAGAACAAATTGCCTTTCGTGTTTTTGTCAATATGCAGGTTAATGATTTAATGAATCAGGTACCTTTTGAAAAATCTCATGAGTTCATTCAACTCCAGCAAGATAAGTATTATAAATCCGGTTTGGAAAATGAAACCAAGCTAAAAA
>PWND01000046.1 GCA_003557965.1 Bacteroidales bacterium
ATTTTACAGTTGATCCCGGCAGTGCCACGGTAAGAATGCAGGATGATACCGGTCGTATAGTGAAGCAATGGCAGGGGTTGAGCGAGTTGCGACGTTTAAAAGAGGGTAATTACACTCTTTTGGTGGAAGCCACAGGCTACCAATCGGTTGAGCGGGAAATTCGCATTAGAAGTAATGCAATATTACTTATAAATGTGAAACTAGTTGAAGCTTTTTTTTGTGGAGATCTTGTCGAAGATATTAATGGTAGCACATATCGGACTGTTCAGATCGGTGGTCAGTGTTGGATGGCTGATAATTTGCGAGTGAGCAATTACCGTGACGGTAGTAAGATACCAAATGTCAGAAACAGTAATGAATGGCAGAGTCTTAATAGCGGTGCTTGGGCGCATTTTGATAATGATACAATATATGAGTTTAGATATGGAAAGCTTTATAATTGGTATGCAGTCTATGACGCAAGGGGTTTGTGTCCAGCTGGTTGGAGTGTACCAAATGATACAGATTGGACTGAATTGACGAGCTATTTGGGTGGATTGAGTGTGGCAGGTGGAAAGATGAAATCCACAGGGACACAACATTGGCGATCCCCAAATATTGGCGCTACCAACTTGAGCGGATTTTCAGGTCTTCCTGGCAGATTCCGTTACTCCGACGGCACTTTCGCCGGTGATGGGGGCTTTGGATTCTGGTGGTCTTCTAACAAAGAACTATCAAGATATGCTTATAGCTTGAGGTTGGACTATGATTCTGAGGGTTTATACTGGGTCGATTCCAGTAAGTTAGACGGTTTTTCTGTTCGATGCATTCATAATTAAGAATTTGACGCTTTAATTATTAGGTACTTCCCCCAATTGTGATCTTTTCAAAAAGGGAAACTACCAGCCGATTTTTAAACCAAAAACATAGGATAAAAGCATTCCGGTATGATCGTATCTCGCAAGAACAGTTTTATTGCCAATGAACAACAATTACCAGACTTTATGATGAATTATTGATTATACCCCAGAAAGGTTCTTCCAGTTTTGAAACGTTTTCTAAGTCCTTGCTTTCGATCGCATCAAACAGGTACTCGAATTCTTTTTCTATGCGGCTCAATCGCTCGGTAATCATCCCGGGTTTCAAATAGCGGTTACTGGCAGATAATACTTTGTAAACGACATCCGGTTTATCTTCTTCAAAACCCGATATTTCATCAACGTCGTCTTGAGTCAGAAAATACTTGCTTTTCTTATGTAATTGATTGTTCAGGGTGTAGCAGCCTATCGGGCTTGAAATCGAGATATTCTTTTTTGCTATTCCATATGGTTCGATCAGATTCACATTATTTTTCAGCTCTACATCCACCCCGATAAATGAACCAAGGAGTGAATCCTCTGCACTCATCGTATCTTGTGCAATAACATTCCCCAAAACAAAAGAATTCTTAAGCCTGACTCGATCGCCAAGAATGGAGCCATAAACAATGGTATTGGCAACATTGATATCCTCCGCAATAATACTGCCACATACTCGGAGAATTCCTCCGGATTTTGCCGAAACCAATACCGATTTCTGGGCGTATAGATTGGAATAAATGGTACTTTGAGAAGCTTTGTCCTCTAGTACAACCGAGAGATCACTGTAGGCAAAAAGCCCATGTTCTACAATAATATTGCCGGCCTCAACAGAGATATTATTACCGTATCCGCTTCCATGAAGATGAGCTGATCCTTTTAATATCAAATCCCTATGCAATTCCTTATGCGAAGTTGGAATTACGGAACTGTGGTGTTCCTCCGTAATGGCAACATTTGTTGTATTCATATGATGTTTATTTCCGGTCTATATCAATCAGTATCAATCAATCGTGAGCGGATAAGATCTATTTGCTGCTTATCCAGATCAATGACAGGTTCAAAAATAAAATAGCTTCTTTTAGTAAATGAATTATAGGCTTTCTCTACGGATGACGGTAAAATGAACTCATTATAAGTTTGACCATCGACGGAGTAGACCGTGTCAATAAATTCAATTCCGACATTTTCTTGGTCTTTCAGCATCTCATGCTGAAATAAGGATTCAATGCTTTTTACAAACTCATGATGCATTGTGCTAAGCAGCTCAATGGCATCTTCGATGTCCTCAATTCGGTCAATGAGATTACTCAACCTGTAGCTAAAGACGACCTTCTCTTCGGCCCGGATTTTATCATAAAAGGGCACTTCAAAATCAGAAACAAGATAGTTCAAATTACCATTATTCACCTTTGATATAAACTCATATGCTTTGCTGTCAAGGTCCAGGACTCTATTTTTTTCTTTCTCTTTTAGCTTGGTAATAAGGGTGTCATATTCGGTGCATACATCTACTACCTTTTTCCTGTAATATTCCATCTGCTTCGCAATACGGTTCTTCTGCTCGTTAAGCTGATGGTGATACTTCTTTAGTTCGATAGCAATCTTGTTTACCACAAGCATACCATTAAAATGATTCTGCTGGTAAAACGCATCGATCTGTGCCTGGCCTTGTTTCTCAATGAGGTCCGGGAGTCTTTCAATGTTCTCCGCCAGGACAATCAATCTGTTATTTGACTCTTCCAATCTCTTGCCTAATTGGTATGTTGCTTCTGCAAGAGAATTAATCATCGGGCTGGACATAATTTCCCCTTTTTAATTCAAGTTCATATTCTTTTTGGCAAGATCGAGTTCACTTCCTCCTGATAAGGAATTTGTCACATTATTAATTCCTTTTTGAGTTTCAGACACAGGATGAGCAAGCCAGCTGCGTTGGGTGACACCTTGTTTTGCGGCAATCGCTTCACTGATCGCTCTTTGAGCTTTTAAGTCTTCTGATTGTTCTTTACTAACTTGAAGCTGTTCTTTATCTATTTCAAGCTGCTTTTCCTGTGCTTCCTTTTGAGCTCTCAAATATGCCATTTGTTGATTTTCAATTCTTTGAGCTTCTTTTGACGCTTGAGAAAATACCTGGCTTGCCCTTTGATTCAATGCCTCCATTTTTTCAGAATATTCCTGCATTTCTTTTTGGGTCGATTTCATTATTTCAACCTTGATCTGATTGATGGCATCGGCAAATGCATCAGATTTTCTTTTAAGCTCCTGCTGATTCTGTTGTAAAAGATATTTCAGACTTTGCAGGTGCTCCTGCCCAAACTCTATTTCCGAGTTCAACACCATGACATGATTTTCAATGTTTTCAACTATGACATCTCCCTGGCTCTTTATTTCACTCATTTCTTTTCTGAAGTCCTGCTCAAACTTTGTCAGCTGATTGTCAATGTCATGGTATATTTTTAATCTCTCTACGCGGTTTTCCTCCAGTAAATACCTGCCCGTTGGTAGAATGACATCGTGATATAGTTTTGGTATTGCTATCGGTAAGTCAGTTTTTTCTGAACACATTTTACAAACCCACGTCTCTTTGAATTTATCATACTTACAGACAGAGTTGATTCGGAAGGTATAGTCAGATAAATCCTCTGCAGTAGTAAAATCGGAATGGCAGGACGGACAAAAAGCGTATATAAATGACCTTAAAGAGAAAGCGGTAAGCATATTACGATGTCTGATGAACTCATTTTGAAGGGAACCAAAATCTTTGTCATTGGTAAGCAGTATTTTTTTAAGATTGTCATTTGCAGACTCCAGCTTATTCAACAACTCATGTATTATATCATTTCCAGTTGGCATCTGAACATTTATTTCTTTTCCTTCTGTCGAAGGCAAATTGGCCGGGTTTTCAACAGAGGTGAATTCCGAAATATTCTTATTAAGAAACTCATAGATGGGATGGCGATTACTCACAAAATGACGTTTTAGCACAGGTAATGATATGTCGTCAATCTCTTTTGACAATATTTCAAGCTTGTCATTTAATAATGATTCGCTGCTGAAACAAGAGAAGTGCTCATTCCCGCTGATTCTATGTTTTTTCATGTTTGAATGATCCAACAAGTCCTCCTCCAGGTCATTCAAAATGGTATCTAATTTGTTACATGCCTTATTCAGTTCTTCCAAATTGGCAATGAATGGAATTTTTATGGTTTCTGCATCCGTGACTTCTGCAGTATCGCATAAAACATTAACTCCAAGTAGGTTCTCTCTTTTGAAATGCCAAATCTGCTGCTTATAAGTTTTTACTTTAAACGAATTGCGAATGGATGAGGCTTTATTGTGGGCATATGCGATTACTGCACCTGCAATAATTAAAGCAATAACAATAGCAATGATTGGCTCAATTTCCATAGCCAACAAACCAAGCAACACCAATACAGGAGGAATCATGAGTCCGATGGTTTCTCTATTTACCGATCGAATCTTTTTATCAATGATGCCTTGTGCTTTATGACGTAAATATTGACTAATGGTTTGCCTGATCTCATCGTCATTGAGGGTAATTGTGGCACCATCTTCCTGTTTTCTAAGGGCTTTGAATAGTAGCATGGCTTTCCTTCTAAGTCTTAATGGACAGTTAGGCTGCAGTGTTTGAAAAATCAAAAAAGCTCACAACATATTTAAAAAATCATCGATTGGTTTCAAACCGTTTAACAAGGGTTCACCATTCGATTTACTCCCCCACTATTTATTTGCAAATCAATCAATTAGATTGTCCACTGGAAAAAAATCAAACTCTTTTACATTCGACTTCTTATAAGTTTGACAATATTCCTTAATAATTAATTAAAATAAATTGTTATAATCAAGACGATTGTCATTTATGGCTTCCGTCAACAAGTGAGTTGTGTGATCTGATCCCAAAACCGGACTATGTCAGGCAGGTCAGGAGAAAAAAAATGGTTACCGCCATACAAGGCGGTAACCAAGGTGGTTGACCAGGTAGTCGACCTTTCCCCAGCTTCCATTGCCGAGGCGATCGGTTCCCCTGGTAACCAGTGCCTCTCTTGAGGTTGTAAATGCCAGGCCCCTTTTCTCAAGGCGTTCTATTAACTTTTCGAACTCATCTTCATCGCTATGCTTCATATTCGCCCTCAGATTTTTGTTTTTTATTTGATGCTGATTCAAAATTACAGAAGCGGCAGTTTCCTGCGGTTATTTATCGCCGACTTCGTGATCGAAGGTTTTGATTTATCATCATCAAATGCATGGGCTCATCCTCACCTTCTCCGGTGGTATACGCACCGTTGGACTTCA
>PWND01000224.1 GCA_003557965.1 Bacteroidales bacterium
TGATTTGGGGCTTGTATATCTTACTTTTTTTGGATCTGTTAAGTGGTCTGCAAATTTTGAACTTGGATAGGAAATAGCAGACATCATTTCTGCTCGAGTAGAATGAAGTTTAAACACCGGGACGGTACGCAAAACGATAAACAGGGGATATCTAAAGGAACCGTTTGGGCGAAAAGAGATTTTTTCTTGCCAGGGAAAACAATTGCCACTTGACATTGGAGGCCATAAATATGTTATGCAGCTGTGCAACTTTTTTAGAAAAAAGGCTCACCTTCCATGAGTAAATATAAAGCTAGCAAAAATCCAAATATTCGGGAATAACTACCAACTTGCTCATTGCGAATATCTATTTTCTGATTGTAGCTTTCTGGCTCATTATTTGATTCGAGCATCAATTTTACACCCGAAAGTCCCTTCTTTGCTTTATCAATTCTTTGATGATCTACAATAGATAGTATAATAGCAGGAATCAATAACATGAACCAAGACAGAGTGAGAGAAGTATTATCGGAAATAACTATGTATAGATATACGCCAATAAAGCTTGCCAACGAAGCATAAATGAAACTCGCAACATATTGCAGCTTTTGGTTGATGTCGACCAATGGTTTAAAAGGAATGAAAACAACTGCCAACATGATTTTATTCGCGAGCATAAAGATCAAAAAAGCAGTTAAGTATGAAAAAATAGTTAGCATTTTTATCTATTTAATTATGCCTTCGAAGCCGGTGTTGTAAAGTGATACAGACTCAAGATATTCACTCAGTAAATAACTTAGATGCCAAGCCTCTTTTTCTGAGATTGTTTTTTTAAATGAAAATTTAATGTACAAATCTTGTGAATATAACGAGGAATCATTAACCGGTTTTGATATGACTGTCACTTCATCATCCTTTATTTCTACATCAAATGAACTTTTTAATGAATTAAATTGAATCTCATCCATAAGTATGAAAAATTAGATTTTGCCCATCATCCCAGCATTTTCAAGCAATTTTAGCATTGAATCACGATTGATGTATGGTCATTTATTATTTGTAAGCAATTGGTCTATTAACAGTTTGCCTAAAACAGGTTTAAAATTGTTGAGATCATTTTTAATTGGGTATGTCATTTCGATAATGGATTGGCGGCTAAGCAACTTTGTTAGTGGGCAGCTTTATTAAATGCCGATCAGTTTTTGAAATTGATTTTTCAATTCCCGCTTCACAGGGACAGTTTTGGAATTAAGAGCATCCAATGTTCTCTTACCTTTTTCCCTCCAAATTTCTTCAGCATCTTCATCCCCCTTAAAAATTGTGTATGAGTTGGTCAGTGCTTCCGAATAGGATTCATTTATATTTTTCAGTTTTTCATTAGTGTTTTGATCAAAGTATAACTCATTAATTTGAATCAATTTCTTAAAGTTTTGCATTGATGCCCTTGCAGTATCAAGTAATTTCTTTTCTTCCTGTAAAGAAGACAAACTATGAACCTGATTTAAATAACGAACAAACGAATGCTCCATATTAGCTAATGACCGAAAAATTTCACTTATTTTTCCAGCTCTTAATTCATGAAGTTTTATGAACTTTATTTCTTTCTTTTTCAAAATGAAGTCAAATATGGATTTTAAAATATATCCAATCAAACCAAGGAGTACTGAGAGTTGTGACCAGTTTGCAGCTATATATTCCCAAAAAGTCATAATATTTACTCTTCAACTTTAAGTAGAGCTTCAGTATTAAAGTTCTTTCCTTTCCCAAGTTCAATGAGGTAATAACCTAATCCAATAAATCCA
Source organism: Bacteroidales bacterium (assembly GCA_003557965.1). GTDB lineage: Bacteria > Bacteroidota > Bacteroidia > Bacteroidales > UBA7960 > PWND01. The sequence continues at coordinate 1,782 of PWND01000224.1, forward strand.
ATTCCCATAAAAATAGCATTTATTGCAGCTTCACTTGCTTGACCACTTGCAGTACCGATGAATCCTCCGAGTACTGATATTGAAAAGAATACGATTATTATCCAACCTGCTACTTTTTTTCCTTTTGATGGAGTTGGATTGTCTTCGTAATATTTTTTACTCAACATTGTAATTATAAAGCCAAATATTGGGCTTAAAAAAATGCAAAAGAAGAATGACCAGCCAAATCCAATTTGTCTCTTTCTCCCAAGAAAATGTGCAATTAGAAAGGCGAATACGAGTGCAAAAATTATAAAAGCTCCCATAGTTAGTATATTTAGTTAGAGTTTACGTTTACGGTCTTCTAAATAATCGCTTTTTGCAACATCAAATAGACGGTATGCTAAATAGCTTAGACCAAATACAAAAAAGAGAATAAAAATTATTCCACCTGGACTCTCATCTGCAATTTCAGGAAGGATAGCAATCATCATAATTGCAGCAAACACTACGATCGATATTGCAATCACATTCGGAATATAACTTGCTCCAATTCCAATTTCTTTCAATACTCTTCGAGCAAATTCTTCTATTGATAATGATGAATATTCTCTAGCTTTTTGTCGTCCATATTCTGCCCATTGTGTTTGTTTGGATTCTGATTCTTGTTCATCAAATGGTGACTTAGAAGATGTCCTTTGTCTGTAGTTCCACGTATATAACTGATCATATTCAACCTTCTGCACGGGATCTCTTAGGACTTCATAAGCTTCAGTTATTTCAATGAATCTATGAGCGGCATTATCAGACTTATTTTTGTCGGGATGGTATTGTAATGCAAGACGACGATATGCCTTTTTAATTTCAGTGATTGTTGCATCACTTGTAATTTCCAATGTAGAATAATAATCTTTTATCATTTCCTCATCTCTTGTAGCAACTCATTTTTTTGAGGATTTGTTAATTCGATGGCAAACATCGTGTTTCTTTTAAACCCAAAAAGCAACAGATTATCTTCCGGAATGAAATTGAACATGCTCCCTTCTACACTAACACCGAAACTTAAATAATGACCGACCCCTTGAACAGGTTTAAATTCAGTAAATTCAAACCTCTTTTCTTCGTTATTCCTTTCACTTATAATTGTGACACTTGAAGTTCTTTTTTCTACAAGCAAATATCCTTGATCTGCGTAATTACCAGAATATGTAGGCTGTTGACCCGATCTTTCCCTTGAGTATATCGGTGGCTCGTTAAATGGAATTTTTACTTGCCCATATAGATCAGTCAAACATAATGCAGAAATGATTAAAACCGAAAATAGTGTTTTCATAATTCTTTGGTTTATTGATCTGGCCTAAAAGCCCACTAAATGTATTATCCAAACAACTTAATACGTATAATCGATTAACAGTATAATCCAAATCTTCTTATGCAGCAAACAGATAGCGAATTTGTTCCGGTTAAAGCCATCTGTAAGAAGCTCCGATTAAATTTATAAATCGTGGTGGGCACGGCGTAAAATCCCCAAGCTAATTCGTTACAATTAATTTTTCTAAACTATTTTTAACTTTGTCAAGACCTCAACCAACTACATTTTACTGGACACGGGGTTAAGGTAAATTGCGGTGTTCAAATAATTAATACAATAAGGAGTATAAGCTGGATCTGATTCAGCAGAGTTACCAGAGGAAGAACATCCGCGAGCTGGCCAATGAACTGGAACTTCGCCCAGCATTGATTTTCAAATGGAGATCTGCTTATAAGGACAACGCTCCATCACAGTAGCAATTTCCCGGAAATGGCGTAGAGAAACGTACCCCGGAACAAGAAAAGGCAAGAAAGCTGGGTTTGAATAATCTCAATCTAAAAATCTATGTAGCCTCAATCTCTGAATATTAACAGCAAAATTTATATTAGCCTCCCCGATTCCTCCGGTTGTGATTCCTACCACTTCTCCATTCATATTTAGTAACGCACCACCACTGCTGCCATGTGTAATTTCTGCCGTTGTCTGTAGTAATCGTCCTTCATCCCTAAAAGAAGATATTATTCCGGTTGATAGAGAGTGGCTTAAACCTCTTGGATTTCCTATTGCGAATACATCTTGCCCTATCTCCGGTATTAAACTTGCAATTTGAAGTGTATGAAAATTTGAGTATCCACTTACTTTAAAGATTATGTAATCCAGCTCTTTATTCTGTTCGATAACCCGACTTATTTTATACTCATTACCTGATTCAGTTAAAATCATTTCGTTACCTTTTAAAGTGCCTTCAAAGATATGATAGTTACTTACAGCCATCCCATCATTACTTATAAAAAATCCTGAACCCTGATACATATGTTCGTCATCTGATGTGAATACCATAAATACAGCTGCTTTATTTTGCTCAAATAATTCAATTAAAGTTCGACCTTCTGAAAGTACTGGGTTTTGTACTCTTGACGATTGTATGGGGTTAGGCCGATCGTTTTGAACGGAACTGTCACCGTAGTTTTGGTTTTGAGATGATTGTTGTTGTGCTGCACGATGTTGCAGTGCAGATTCAGAACATCCTGAACAGCCAGATAACATTAAAAAAACTGGGATAAACAAGGATAATATTAAGTGTGGTTTTTTCATAATTGACCATTATCAGTATCTCGCTCGAGGGTATATTTTGAAGTAATTTGAAGAGAAAATCTTCTATTCAATACTTCGTTATTTTCGTCCCTAGAAAGTCCAAAATATCCACTTCCTGCAATGATTACTTCACATCTATCTCCAAAATCAAAACTAATTCCTCTGGATTCCCAAAAATTCACTAATGCCAATGCTCTTCTATAACTTAAATTATACCCAAAATCCGGACGAGTTATATAGTTGCAAGAATCTTCATTATTGGGATCTCTACAAGCACGCTGAGCATTACCTTCAATTATTAAGAGAAGATATGGTAACCTCGCAAATTCATCATTAGACACCAAAGATTGCACTCTATTATAAAGCTCTCTACCTGCCAATTCGAGTGAATCTAATTTCTGTGGTGACATAACAAATATATTATCGTCTCTTACATCAAAAGTAACATCAATGTTAAGTGAATATCTTTTGTTGACATCATCAAATTCGAACAATTCTGGATTGAGTGATTCAAGAGCAGCTCTAATTGCTGTTATCTCTTCTTTCTCCTCCTCTAGAACTGCAACATTTGCAGCTTCTGACCTAAAAAAAGCATATGAGACAACAAATAAAACTAACATTATAAAAAACAGGCTTGTCATGATATCAGAGTAGCTAATCCAAAAAAGATTGTCGTTATTTTTTTTCATTCTTTATTTACTAAAAAAAGATTTGAACCATTCAAAAAAATTACGCA
>PWND01000334.1 GCA_003557965.1 Bacteroidales bacterium
ACGGCAAATAACATATTATAACGACATATCCGAGCCACTGCCATTTGATATTATCCTGGCTTTGTCAAAAAGATTGAATAATGCTCCTATCAGGTTTTCCATTGTTGCTAATAACCTGCATAGATTTAACTTACGGTTTGACGAAAAAGAACCTGAGTTTGAAAGCAGTACCAATAATGAAACTACAGGCCAGGAAACATCGGATTGGTATTCATCAGCAGGAGACAACATTCTAAGGCACCTTACACTTGGAATGGAGCTTATGCCTTTCGACAGTTTTAGCTTCAGACTGGGATATAATTACAGGAGAAGGCAGGAACTTGGCGTGGCTGACAGAATGTCGTCGGTTGGTTTATCATGGGGAATAGGCCTGAAAATTTCAAAATTTGAGTTTCATTACGGCAGGTCTCACTATCACTTAGCAGGCTCACAAAACCACATTACAGTGGGAACTTATTTAGATCAACTTTTTTAATCATTAAGCTAACCTATTCTATCTTGATAAATTATTTAGTTATTTTTGTATTGTTGTGAAAGACATTATAGTAACTACCGGATATTTCAACAGGATGAAAGCCTCATTTACTAAACATATACAAAAGTGCATGTGTAAACATGAGGGTTCCATTGAGATAAATTGAATACATGAATACGCATAATACTAATATTCAGCTTGATAACACTAATTTGCAAAGATGAAAAGAGTTCCATTACTTATATTTCTTTTACTTTTCAGTATAAAATTCCTGCTTGTTTCTTTTAGCGCTAAGTCGCCATATCCTGATAATGATTTATATCTTGTTTATTTTACTGACAAAAAAGGTGTTGATTTTAACCCTTATGAATACTTTCACCCAAAGGCAATTGACCGCAGGTTAAAAAACAACATTGATCTTTATGATATTACAGATTTTCCTGTAAATGAGAGCTATATAGACAAAGTGTCGTTGATAGTTGATTCCGTTTCTTATGCTACAAGGTGGCTGAATGGCTTATTTGTATATGCAGCAAAGGAACAGGTGCAAGCAATTAAAGAGTTAGATTTTGTAAAAAAAGCAGAAAAGCTAACCAGGCAAAAGTCATTGCCGGCGGCAGCTGATAAAAAATCCTTGATATCAAATACCGATATTTCAGAGCAAAGGTGGCTCATGAAGCATCAAACAAAGCATTTGAACGGACATGAGTTTTACAACCGCAGAATCAACGGTAGTGGAATACGTATAGCTCTGTTTGATGCAGGATTCCCCGGAGTTAATAAACATAATGCTTTTAAGCATTTGATGAAGGAAAGAAGGATTGTTGCCGTATGGGATTTTCATAAAAGTTTATATGATGTTTTTAAGGATCATGTTCATGGAACAAATGTTTTATCTGCTGTTGGCGGATATTTCGACAGCATTCCTTTAGGATTAGCAACTGGTGCCGAATTTTTACTGGCAAGAACAGAAATAAGGTTTGAATTTTATTTTGAAGAAAAGTATTGGTTGGCTGCTGCCGAATGGGCTGATAAAAATGGCGCTCACATTATTAATACTTCTGTTGGATATACTTATCATCGCTACTTCCCTGAACAAATGGACGGAAAAACATCACTTGTTTCTAAAGCAGCCAGAATGGCTGCCAGGAAAGGGATATTGGTTGTAGCTGCTGCCGGCAATGAAGGAAGTAAAGATGAGTGGCAAACTATATGTACACCTGCTGATGCTGATAGTATTTTAACAGTCGGGGCAATCAACCCTAATACTATGTTGGTTGCCGATTACTCATCAAAAGGCCCAACCGCTGACAAAAGAAAAAAGCCAAACGTTTCGGCTTTTGGCACTGTGGTCGCAGCAGGTGAAACTGCGTACTCAACACCATCAGGAACCTCATTTTCAAGTCCGTTGATTGCCGGATTTGCTGCTTGCATTATGCAAATGCATCCTGACTGGACCAATATTGATGTAATTGAACAAATCCAAAAAAGTGCAAGCCTTTACCCCTATTACGATTACTCTCATGGCTATGGTATCCCGAATGCAAACTTTTTTCTGAACCAGCAAAAAATTGCAAAAGAGCCTACATTTGAATTTGTTATTAATGATGATAGTGTTGATATTATTATTGATGATGATTTTAGTAACATAAACAAACCTATGGGTAGCAATATACTCTACCTTCATATCACAAACAACAATGATGAAATCACAGAATACTTTGTAGTAGATGTATACCAGAAAAAAGCATTCTCAATTGATTTAGAAAAACTTAAATTGAATAATAAAATCAGGGCACATTATATGGGTTATACAAGCGAAATCACAATTGAATAAAAAACAGATTAGCAATGCCATGTAATTTTTAGAAACCATAGAAAAAACAGGAAGCGATTTAAAAAGATGAAATATTTGATTGGCTTTATACTTATATCTCTTTGTGCAACACAGGTTAATGCACAAAGAATAATAATACATGAAGATGTCAGAGAAAGAGAAGAAGTTTCTGAGTATGGCCCCAACAGAAAGCACTATATACATACATTTGTAGGCTGGGGTTTTATTGCAGGCAATCCTGCAGGGCCGGGCTCTGAGATTATTGCCGGACGTTCAAATAGTTTTGAAGCTGGTGCAAGATACAAGCGTAAGCTTACTCACAACTTTTCATTTGGAATAGAGGTTTCGTACGCTAGAAATTCATTTCATATAAAACAATCATCTGAAAAAACTTTCCCTGACAGGAGGCTTTACAACTCCCAGGTACTTATACTCAGCAATCTTTCAAGTGGCATTTACAAAAGAATAAATTATGGAAGAAGAGGAAATTACATTGGAAAATTTACAGATATTGGAATTAATTCAAACTGGGTGTACAGAAACCGAATAACCAGCATAAACTATGATAAGCATGTTGAGATAAAGGAAACCATTTCGGGGCATGACTTTATCAATACATCAATATATAATGCTTTTATCCGTGTGGGATTTAATAATCTTGTTTTTAAAGGATCATACAGATTAAATGATATTTTTGAAAGTGGCTCATGGTACGATGAACTACCTAAATATTATATCGGCATTGAATTAGGAATACACCCTTTATGATATTTTCTTTTTTCTTATTATTGACAAACCATCCCTGAAAGGCAGCATCAGGTTTTCTACTCTTTCATCATTTTGGACCATTTCATTAAACTGAATTATACTTATTGTGTCCATATCTTTTTTGTCAGGTGTTTGCAATACTTTGCCACTCCATAAAACATTATCAACAATAATAAACCCACCAGGTGTCACCCTGTCAATAATAAGCTTATAATAATAATTTATATTTGGCTTATCAGCGTCTATATAAACAAGGTCAAAATCCTCATCAAGTGTAGGTATTACTTCCATTGCATTACCAATATGCAAAACAACCTTTTTGTTAAGATGAGCCTTCTCGAGATACTTTCTTATAAAATCTTCAAGCTCTTCATTTATTTCAATAGTATGCAAAACTCCTTCTTTATCTAATCCCTGAGCAAGGCATATTGCTGAATAGCCAGTAAATGTACCAACTTCAAGTATTCGTTTAGGCTTAATCATTTTGCTAATCATATATAACAGCTTGCCTTGCAACTTTCCGCATAACATTCTTGGATTTACCATCTTTGCATTAGTTTCCCTTGCCAGTTCTTTTAATACAAGAGGCTCATTCTCAGTATGAGCTATTGCATATTCTTCTATTTCTTTAGGAATAAAGTCCATTTTGATGTTTGTTTTATGGTTTATATACTAACATGCTTAATTCTTCAATATTCAAAACAGTATTAGCAACATCAATTATTTCGCCGGAAGTAACTTTATCAATTTTATTATTTATCTCTTCAATAGTATCAATTTTGTTATACAGTAAAATACTTTTCCCGGATGACAGCATTTCGTTGAAGTTAGATTCTAAAGCAATTGCCACCTGCCCTGTTAGTTGCTGCTTTGCCCTGTGCAACTGCAAACTCCCCAGGGTGATGTTTCGAAGCTTATTCATTTCTTTATAAGTCAATTCAATTGCTTTGTCAAGATAGTTTTTATCTGTGCCAAAATACACGGTAAAGACACCTGTATCAGAGTAAGGCTGGTAATTGCTTTCAACGGAATAACATAAACCATGTTTTTCCCTTAGCATCATATTAAGGCGCGAATTAAGGACTGGGCCGGCAAGGATATTGTTTAGCAAAACCATCGCAGTTTTTTTCTCACTTACTGCGCTATATGCCCTGTTGCCTATTACACAATGAACCTGGTGATTTTTTCTTTTTATAAGTTTACTTGCCGGGATATAGCCATTTATGCTTTCCCTTTGACGCTTCTTTACTTTATACTCAACATTCCCAAAAAACTTTTCACATAGCCTTATTAACCTATTAAAGTTTATATTGCCTACTGAACATATAACCATTTGGTCTGTAGCATAATTATCTTCAATAAATGCTGCAATTTTTCTGCGGTCAAAAGACTTAATATTTCCCGGTGTGCCAAGAATATTTCTTCCCAATGGATTTCCTGAAAATATTATTTCATCAAAATCATCAATAATTTGTTCGTCCGGAGAATCTTTATATGAATTTATTTCATCAATAACAATATCCTTCTCCTTCTCTATTTCTTTTTCGGGAAATGAAGAGTTAAAAAGGATATCAGAAAGCAACTCAAAAAACCGGGGATAGAACTTATTCATAAAAGAGGCATGTATGCATGTATCCTCTTTTGTGGTATATGCATTTAAGTCTCCGCCAACATTTTCCATTCTGCTTAGCACGTGATGAGTTTTTCGCTTATTTGTCCCTTTAAAAATTATATGCTCTATAAAATGAGCTAATCCCTGTTCATTAGCCTGCTCATCACGGGAACCCGTATTGATAGTTAACCCGCAATGCGCCAATAATGAATCGGAGTTCTTATGCACAATTCTAATCCCGTTACTTAGAGTGTGTGTTATAAAAGACATTTGTCAGTTAAGATTATTACTTTTTGATCTTAGCAAACTTCATTTTGTAGGCAGTGTTTACTTTTCCTTTTGCTATATTTCCCAGCCTGTTTTTTATCAATTGCCTTTTTAAAGGAGATATCCTGTTTATCATAACTACA
>PWND01000112.1 GCA_003557965.1 Bacteroidales bacterium
ACAGCATGCTTATTAGGTGATCCTTAGTCTTGAACTTCTTTATGTATCTATCAGAATCGGACTTTTTCGTGCTTGATAAAATGATTTTAGGGTCAATTAAAGAAATCAGCTGTCCGAAAACAGAGGTGCCAAAAAAATGTGTACTTTTATCCATCGTAGTTAAATGTTTGTGGAAAAACAAAACTACTAAAAAGAGTTGGGAGTTTATTATAAGCTCCCTTCTCTTAATTTTATCGGACAACAATGAATATTAATCAAGAATTTTTGAATACGGTATGTTTGAAGTTAAACTATAGACCTAGAAAAAGCTTAAACTATCAAACGCCAATACAAGTATTGCTAAATAATTCAGAAAATTTTGTTGCATTTAAAACTTGAATCTAGGAAATATTACAATTATCAAGCAAGCATTATGTATGTTTACATGTTTTTTATCTTTGCAAAAATCGAAATATGTTTATACAACCCATAAATTATAATGAACCGCTTTTCAGGCCGCCCGGCGAAGCCAGGTCAGCTATTTTGCAGGCTACCATTGGATGTTCGTGGAATAAGTGTGCATTTTGCGAAATGTACACTTCAAAAAATTTTAAAATCCGGAATATTGATGAGCTAAAAGAAGAAATCAGCACCCTGGCAAACTACTATAAAGGTTATGTAAAAAAGGTCTTTATTGCCGATGGAGATGCTATGGTTTTATCATTTGATAAAATGATGCCCGTAATTGAAGAGATAAATAATAAGTTTGGGCGCTTACAAAGGATATCTTCTTATGCAATGCCACGAAATATACTCAGCAAAACAGACGAAGAGCTTATAAAATTAAGAGAAGCAGGCCTGAAGCTTTTGTATATCGGAATAGAAACAGGTGATGATGAACTTTTGAAGCTAATTAACAAGGGCGAAACGTATAATTCTACACTGGAAGGTATTCTAAAAGCACATAATGCAGGAATTGATACTTCTATTATGATAATAAATGGCCTGGGTGGCAAGAAATATAGTAAACAGCATGCATTAAAATCTGCTGAAATTATTTCTGCAGTTAACCCCAAATTTCTCTCTACTCTTACACTAAGTATGCCATTTGGCGAAGATCATTTTAAAAGCCGTTTTGAAGGAGAATATTTGCAGCAAACAATTGTAGAATTGTTTAAGGAGCTAAAGCTATTTATTGAAAACATTGAAGCTGAAAATGTAATTTACAGAAGCAACCATGTTTCTAATAACCTGGTATTGGCAGGCACTTTATCTAAGGATAAAGATGAGCTGGTTTCTCAAATTGAAGAAGCTGTTTTAGAAACTCCCCGGCATTTAATGCCTAAAAGTTCCGGGGTATTGTAAAATAAACTCATGTTATCGTTGTGTTTCCTGAAATCTGAGGGTTCTTGCAAGATACCTGCCGGTCTTGTAAGAAACTTAACTGTCATCAGAAATTAATAGTATGGAACAAATAGTAAATCGGAAATTCTCAAATTAGTTTTTCTGAATAATATGGGGTTTATTTTAATACTTTTTTTACTACCTCAAAAAACTGCTCATTTATTAATGGCTTAGTAAGGAATTCATCCATTCCCAAGCTCATGTATTTTTCTCTGGCACCTTCAAAAGCATTTGCACTTAATCCAACTATAGGTGGAAGATCTGTGTATTCTTCTTTTAATTTTTTTGTTGCAGCAACACCATCCATTACAGGCATTTGAATATCCATCAGAATCAAGTCAAACAGGCCTGGTTTATATAATTCAATTGCATGTTCGCCATTATCGGCTATTGTAACACTATGCCCAAACGAGGTTAGTTGCAGGCTAACAACTTTTTGAGTTGCTACTTTATCTTCAACAAATAAAATATTCAGCTTTTTATTCCCAAGTAATTCCTCATTATAATTACTATTTTCATCTGTTTTGTCTTTACTGACATTTTTTGCCATAAAAGTAAACCAGAATGTACTGCCTACCTTATACTCACTTTCAAACCCCATCTCCCCACCATGTAATTTAACTAATTCTTTGCAAATTGCCAGGCCAAGCCCGGTGCCATCAAAGCTCCTGGTGTCACTTTCATCAATTTGCCCGAAAGGAGTAAAAATCTGGTCAAACTTGTCTTTTTTAATACCCAAACCGGTATCACTTACTTCTACCCGAATAAAAAGCTCACTTGAAGTATTATCAACTTTTACAAGGTTAGCCTTTAATGAGACTTTCCCTTTGCTGGTGTATTTCACTGAATTAAGTATCAGGTTGTTAATTACCTGCTTTAAACGGCTTTTGTCTGCAACTATATACTCCGGTATGCTGTCATCAACATTAATTTCAAGCTCAACATTTTTATCACTGATACTTTCAAAAAGTTTTTTTGCATTATCAAATAAGTTGCGAAATTTTGTTACCCTGCGGTTTAGTTTTACGTTACCTGTTTCTATTTTGGAATAATCCAGAAGCTGGTTTATTATTTCATGAAGGTTGTCAGTTGATTGACTTATTGTGTTTAGGTAATCTTTCTGTTCCTCATTAAGTGTTGTCTTTCTAAGCAGTTCAATCATACCCATAAGCCCGGTAAGAGGTGTGCGGATTTCATGGCTCATGTTTGCCAAAAAGTTCTGTTTAAACTCCAATGACCTTTGAATTGCTAAAAGCCTGTTTTTTTTCTTCCTCTGAATGAATGCATAAGTTAATATAATAAGCAATAGTACAGAAAAAATAAATCCCAAAATAAAAGTATTGCGAATATTCTTTTGATGCAATAATTCTTCTTTAAAAACAGCCTCTCTTTTTTCTTGCTCCAACCTTGAAAGCTCTTTTTCCTTTTTATACTCAAATTCATACTCCAACCCAATAATTTTTCTGATATTTTCTTCACTTCTGATACTATCGCTAATATTTTTATAAATAACATGAAAATTATACGCTTCTTCAAACAGGCCTATTTTTGCAGCACTTTTTGACAGTATCTCTGAACTTTGTTGAAGTAATTTAACGCCACCAATTTCACTAGCAATTCTATAAGATCTTTTGCTGAGTTCGTATGCTGGTTGATATTTTCCCTGGGCTAAATAAACCTTTGCCAAGCCTATTATACACCATGCTTTTTTTGATTTTAAACCTATTTCTTTGCTTAATTCGTAAGCTTTATTATAATACTCAAAAGCATTATCGTATTCTTTCATTGCTAAAGACACATTTGCTATGCTATAATATGAATGAGGCATGTCTGTTATATCACCGGTTTCTTTTACTATTTCCAAAGATTTTTGGTAATACATTAATGCATTGTCATAATCCTTTTTTGATTTATAGATTCCTCCAATATTGTTGTACACAGTTGCAATACCTTTCTTATCATCAAGTTTCTTTCTTATCTCCAATGCTTGCTGGTAAAAATCCAGTGCTTTCTCATACTCTTCTTGTGTGTAGTATATAGCTCCAATATTATTTAAACTCATAGCAAGAGTTCTCATATTACCCAGTTCCCGGCTATATTCTTTGGTTTTATGAAAATATTCTAATGCTTTTGGGTAATCGCCCTGCACCTGGTAAACTGCACCAATATTATTGTAGCTTGCAGCCAATCCAGCTTTTTCGCCAGCCTCCTCCCTGATAAATAAAGCTTTTTTATAGCTTTCTATAGCTTTATTATATTTGCCCTGGAAATAATAAATATTTCCTATGTTGTTGTAGGCCAACGTCATAAGGTCAGTTTCGTCACTATGCTCACAAGCTATCAAAGATTTATTAAAAGCCTCCAGGGCCTTATCAAAGTTGCCTAAATAGCTATATATTGCACCCAGGCTATTTTTGCAGTTAATTATACCCAGTAAATTATTTTCCTCTTTAAAAAGCTCTAGTGCTTTAGAAATGTATTGATATGCTAATGAGTAATTAGAATTTCTGATATAATATACGCCTGTTAACCTATTGCTTTCGGCTTTGCCTATAGTATAGCCAAGCTTGTCAGATAATGAATCTGCAATTAACGCATATTTTAATGATTTTTCTACGTCAGTAGGCTGGTAAGCTAATGCAATTTGGTTTAGAATATCAATGTAAGATTCATCTTTTGATTCTTTTTTTTCAAGAATATTTTCAAGACTATCAGTAACTGTATGCTGAGAGTATAATGAGGTTATGGTAAAATAAAGAACCAAAAGTATGTTAGTATATCTAAACATCATGTTGGCGTTTCACTGTTGTACTTTCTTTTCGTTATATTATACTAATACATTAAATTTTCTCTATAGCCATTAATGGCTGTCCTTTTGTAACTTTGGTGCCATTTTCTACCAGTATTTTAACAATTTTACATTTAACCGGTGATTGTATTTCATTAAAAAGCTTCATTGCTTCCAGAATACAAATAGCCTCACCTGCATTAACAATTTCTCCTTCATCAACAAACGGAGGTTTATTCTCAGCAGGGGCACGGTAAAAAGTTCCTGCCATAATTGCATCAATGGTTTCAGTATAAGCTGATGCATCAGTTTTTTCAGTATTCTTTTCAGCCGGTTTTTCTTCTTTTTCAATAACTGCTGTTTGTTTTTCTTCAGTTTCTGAGAAGCTGTAAGGCTTACCTGTACTTCCATTATCTGAACGCAAAGCAAGGTTAAAGTCTCCTTTTTTAATAACTATTTCATTTAGTTGAAGTTTAGCAGCCTTGTCAATGATAGAGTTAATGCCTGAATAATCATCGGGGTTGAGAAGCTTTTCAATATCTTCTGGTTTTTTCTGATCTTTTTCTTTTGCAAATTCAGCACATTCGATTTCAGCCGGTGTAGGGGTTTTTTGATTTTCAGGAAGCTCTCTCCACTTGAAAAACTCGGTTGCTACTTCAGGGAACAAGCAATATGAAAGAATGTCTTCTTCAGATTTTATTAGCTTGGGATCAGAAATACTATGTGTAGCTGAAGGCAGTATTGGCTTCAGGTCGTCGGCAGGCCTGTGTTGAATTGGTTTTTCATTGCCCAGGATTTTTTTAACAAGCTTAGGGTCAATAGGAGCCGGTGGTCGGCCATACATGCCTTTTACATAGTTTTTTACTTCTTGTGGAACCATCTTGTACCTTTCGCCGGTAAGCACATTCATTACAGCCTGTGTACCTACTATTTGACTTGTTGGAGTTACCAATGGTGGATAACCCAGGTCTTTCCTTACTTCAGAAACCTCAATAAGAGCGTCGTCAAGTTTCTCTAGGGCGCCCTGCTGTTCGAGTTGTGAGCGAAAGTTTGATATCATGCCACCTGGTATCTGGTGGACAAGTATTTCTGAATCAATAACCGGTTCAAAGCCTCTTGGCTTACAACGCATAGGGTTGAGTTTTGCGAAAAATTTGTTTATTTTTCTTAATACTTCAACGTCAAGGTTAACCTCATACTCCGTTTCACTAAATGCTGCAACAAAAGTCTCTACAGGTGGTTGAGATGAAAAACCAGCAAGTGGTGAAATGGCGCAGTCAATAGCTCCTGCTCCTGCTTTTACTCCATCAAAATATGCTGAATAGGCCATTCCGCTTGTTGCATGACAATGTATCTGTATTGGTATGTCAAGTTCCTTTTTCAAGGCTGTAACAAGATTTTTAGACATAACAGGCGATAAAATTCCTGCCATATCTTTAATGCATAAAGAGTCAATACCCATATCAACTTGTTCTTTCGCATCCTGTATGTATTTTTCAATAGTATGAGCCGGACTGATGGTATAAGATAAAGTTCCCTGGGCATGAGCACCGTACTTTTTTACTGCTTTTATTGCAGCCTGAAGGTTTCTTGAGTCATTTAATGCATCAAAAATCCGGAATATATCAATGCCATTATCGTGAGCAGCTCCAACAAACCTGTCAACCAGGTCATCAGGATAGTTTTTATATCCAACAACGTTTTGGCCTCTTAAAAGCATTTGCAAAGGCGTCTTTTTGGCTTTTGATTTAATAAGCTTTAACCTTTCCCATGGATCTTCATAAAGATATCGAAGGCAAACATCAAAAGTTGCCCCACCCCAGACTTCTAATGAGTAGTAGCCTGCTTTGTCAATGAGTTCTATTACATTTATGATATCTTCGGTTCTCATTCTTGTAGCCCATAAAGACTGGTGCCCGTCTCTAAGAGTAGTATCTGTTATTCTTAAAATTTCTTTTTTCTTCATATTGAAATATCTTTATATTAATTCTTTTTCTTCTTTATTTACGCATTTACAAATTGATACAAGTGTAATTCAATGCAGCACATTTTAATTATCAATAGAAAACTTACCCATAGCAGCATATTTTTCTGCTCTAAGGTTTAGTAGTTCTTCTGTGCTAATATTTTCGAATGATTTAAGATTTTTAAGTACTGCATTTTTAACAGATGAGGCTGTTTTATTATAGTCAGTATGTGCACCACCTGCCGGTTCTTCAATGATTTCATCAATTACATCCAACTTATATAGTGCGTTAGCAGTGAGGTTTAGGGCTTTGGCTGCGTCAGGCGCATAAGCCGCATCTCGCCACAAAATAGAAGCACATCCTTCCGGAGAAATTACAGAATATATTGCATTTGAGAGCATCAGAATTTTATCGCCAACTCCAATTCCCAAAGCACCTCCGCTACCACCTTCTCCAATAACAACAGCCACAATCGGCACCTCTAATTTTGCCATTTCAGTGATGTTTTTTGCAATGGACTCTGCCTGGCCTCTTTCCTCTGCTTCAATACCCGGGAAAGCACCGGGAGTATCAATTATTGTAACGATAGGGATGTTAAACCGTTCTGCAAGCTTCATCAACCTTAAAGCTTTTCTGTATCCTTCAGGCTTAGCCATGCCAAAGTTTCTCTCAATATTATCTATAGTGGTTTTTCCTTTATTCTGCCCAATCATCATAACTTTTTTGTCGCCGATTTGAGCAAATCCCCCTACTATAGCCGGGTCATCGGCATAGAATCTGTCGCCATGCAGTGGTATGAAGTTAGAAAATACTAACTCTATGTAATCCTGTAAAACTGGCCTTTCGGGATGCCTGCTTGTTTTAACAGTTTTCCAGGCTGTATTACTTGAAGGTTTTGGGCCTTTTTTCCCTGCATCTTTCGTACTGGTATTTGATTTAGTAGTCATATTTATTTTTATTAAAAAACAAACAAAATTATCTGTTGTAATAACTTAAAATATTGCTTAAGTAGTCTTTCATGTCTTTCCTGTTAACGATAGTATCAACAAAGCCATGGTCAAGCAAATATTCAGCGGTTTGAAAGTCGTCAGGAAGCTTTTCTCCTATAGTTTGTTCAATAACTCTCCTTCCTGCAAACCCAATAACAGCATAAGGCTCTGCAATATTAATGTCTCCCATCATAGCGTAACTTGCAGTTACACCGCCTGTGGTAGGATTGGCAAGAACAGAGATAAATGGAATGTTGCTTTTATTAAGAAGAGCAATTCCTGAGCATGTTTTTGCCATTTGCATAAGAGAAAGTACTCCTTCCTGCATGCGGGCACCACCCGACTCAGAAAAAATTATGTATGGAATCTTGTTTTTTAAAGCATAATTAGCAGCTCGCAATATCTTCTCTCCGGTTCCGCTGCCAAGGCTGCCTCCCAAAAACCTAAAGTCCATAACAGCAGCTACTGCCTTTATGCCATTAATTTTACCATGCCCTGTAACAACAGCTTCGTTAATTCCTGATTTTTTCTTATTAGCCTCATACTTGTCTTTATAGCTGCCTTTTAAATCTACAAACTTTAGTGAGTCTAAAGGGCTAATGTTGGCATAAAGTTCTTTAAATGTATTCTTGTCGAATGTTAGTTCAATCCTTTCTTTTGATGTAATGCTTCCATGAAAATTGCAATTAGGGCATACATTAAGATTCTTTTTCCATTCAGATTCGTAAATGTGTGAACTGCATCGCTTACATTTTACCCATAAGGTTTTTCTTACATGTTTTGTTTCCGCAATATCCTTTTTAACGTACCAAGCCATTTATAATAGATTTTAATTTTTTACTTTAAACTGTGCCGTTATTTTTGTTAAGCACTCAAAAAATTATACTGTGTTATTCACATAATAACTAAACTTTAAAAATACAATATTTAATTACTGTAATTACAAAATTTATCATTTTTTAAAGTATTTAGTGGCAAATATAAGGCTAATTTATTGTTTTATTTAATATGTATTAATGGTTAGAAAAGTTTGTTTTCATGTTTAATTAATCGTATATTTGGGTAAACAAAATAAGCAATCATGGAAAATTCAAAAACTATTCAAAGGTTTGGCGGTGTAATAAAGGAAGAACCTTTATCTTGTGTTCAGGATGATATTCTGTTTCCAAATACTTGTGTGCTGGAAGCAGAATCACCTTATTTTGGTTATTATAGCCATGAACCACAAATGAAAAAACCGCAGCATTTATATTGTATGTTAAACGGTTATTTTTCTTTTGAAACGATAATTAGAGCAACTCAAAAAATCAGGAAGGAGTTTAAGCATCCTTTTAATGCTGCTTTGTGCAATATCAGCATCTACGACCACACAAGCCAGGCAATAAGAATTCGTGATTTACAGCAGTACAATCACATTAGCAATCTTCAGAGAATGTATTTAGAGGAGGCTATTACTTTTAAGAAAAAGTCAATTAAAATAAAAAATGAAATGGCAATGATTAAAGTAAGAAGATTTTTCTTACTTGAGCAAGTTGAAGAATCAGTTTTTGTTGATAAAGAAATGCCGCATCATGTTTATTTTCACATCCCTGAACAAATTAGCTGGGGCTTTTTTAAAGAAATTACAGACCAGGTTAAGCTTGATACATGTAATTTTTATTTTGACGGTGCGCTATCATTTATTTATGACAAAGGAGAGATATATGATATGATTAGAATATACAGGGAAAATTTCTCTATTAGTGAAATTATTGAATTACAAGAAAAGTATTTTCACTGGCTTAACAAGTAATGCTTGGTAACTTTTCATAAAAGTTCTAATTTAGCCTTTTCTATTTATTTTATTGTGAAAAAACAGGCAAGGTCAATAAAAGTAGTTTGCAACACCTTACGTTATAATTATATTATGCGTAGGGAACATAGTGCTAAAGCAGTTGATAAAAATCAGTTTTATGATATAATAAAAAGTTTTAACAGCCATAAGAATGTGTTTGTCCATATTGGCCTTAGCCAGGTGAAGGAAGCTTTTTCATGCAACCCTTATGATTTTTTAATGGAATGTTTTAGTAAAAACTTCAAAAGTGTTATTGCACCCGGATTTACACCATCTTTTAAAACAACAGGGCTGTTTCATAAAAAGTTTTCACGGCCGGAATACGGATTGTTTTCAAAACTACTTTTAAATGATGCTACATACAGGACTGATGACCCTGTTTATTCTCTTTTAGTATATGGTGATTTTGAGTTTGAAAAAATGTATAATAAAGAGGTTTTTGGTGAAGGAGGCACATTCAGCCAATTAGACAAGGAAAATGTGTTGTGCCTAAACATTGGGACAATCTGGCCGGTAAGTTCCAATATACATTTTACTGAGTATAAAAATGAACTTCCTTACATTAAAAAAGCGGAGTACAAGGGTATTATTTATTATGATGATGTAAAGCATGAAAAAACGTCTTCGGTAGTTTATCAATATGATTATTGGTTTAATAAATATGTAACACTCTTGTGGAATCGCTTTAAGCTGCTAAAGCAAATGCGTAAAAAAGGGATTATAGATGTGTATAACTTAAATGGATTAAACATTTATGCTTTTAGGCTTAAAGATTTAAGGCTGCATATAGAAGATAATTTAAGAAAAAATCCTTATTACCTGATTACTTAATAAGCGAAAGAGCGTTTTCTCCCATTATTTTTTTAAGCTTGTTGCTGCTTAAGCCTGCATTGCGAATTATTTTTTCAAAAGGATAGCGTGTTTCATTATCAGTACCGAAAAGAATTTTGTGATTAAGGTCATTGAGAAAATCTCTGGTAAAACGCGAGTCTCTTTTTAATGCATAAAAACCACTTTTTCCGGAAGTATCAGCATAAAGGTTATTGTATTCTTCCATAAGCTCAACAGCAATGCCTTTAGTTTTTACCTTCCCTGTGCCGGTAATTTTATATGGGTCAGGGTTTTTTTCAATGTTATTCCAAAACTCCGGCCCGTGAGCAATAAAATTAACACCGGGGTATTGCTTTAGGCGCGTCTCCAGCCCGGCAAAGTCCAGCATATATCCGGGAAAATGCTTTAATCTTTTATTAAAGCTTTTTTTAAAGAGTCCGGTTTTATTTATAAAAATTTCTGCGTACTTCCTGGTAAGCCCATTTAAGGCACCGTTTAGAATTTTGTCAAGAAAAATATTTACTGGATTACTTTTGTTAATAAAGAAATGGTCATTTTCTCTTTCCATGTGGAAAACTATAGGCATATTGTTTTTGTCTGCAAAATCCAATATTCTTGTTATGTTATCATCACTCCATGTGCACGTTGATTTCAATTCCCCAATACCTTTAAAACCTTTATCAATATATTTTGTAATTGCATTTTTCCAGTTTTTTCTGTTTGGGTCAGGAGCATAAAAAGGTATTATTCTTTCAGGATACTTATTGTATGCTTCAAGTACCATATTTACATTTAAATCTTCATACAATTCTTCATAGGTAGGTTTTATTTCATCCCACGTTAGCAGCCAGCACCGGTCAGTTTTGCTTTTGTCAAGATAATCAATCAGGTTGATTTTGTTTATCTTCCCATAATTAACATGAAGATGTGCATCAATTTTCATCGCTGTGCAATTTACGATTATTATACTGCTTTACAATCATTTGCGATTATGTTTATCTGAATGTAATTTTCCTTTAAGGAAATTATTAATTTCAGATTTATACAATAAAAATATCCCTGAAAAAACTACGACTATTAAAATAATTGAAGTAAAATATGGATTAATATTTATTGATAATTTTAATATTTCCAAAATAGCTGCAGTTAGAACAATTATAAGTGGAAAATAAAGTATTTTTTTATAGTTCCACTTGATAGGAATAGTTTTGTTTTGAGCTATTTTAAAAGCAAAAACCTGGAAAATAAAAGCAATAAAAAATGAAATTATTGCACCGTAATACCCGATTTTTGGAGTCAATAACCAGTTAAAAAACAGGCAAATAATAAGTACCATAAGGTTCAGGGTAAAAAACAACTTTGTGTTTTTGCTAAACATAATAGGCCACGAAAAAACAAGATACTGTGCTCTTAAAATAAAGCGTACAAAAACAATAGCAACTAATCCGGCTGATGCTGTTAAAGATGTTTCATAAAAGATTGATATAAAAAGCATTGCAGGGATTATGGCAACTGTAATAATAAACAAGGATTCCAGCATGAAAATGTTTGATAACTGTTTTATTTCTTTTTCTTTGGTTTTAATGCCTTCTTTTAAAAATCTGAATATTTCCGGCTGAATTGCACTTGAAAGCCCTTGTATGATTAGTTGTACTCCTATTGCAAACTTTAAGGCATTGTCATAAATTCCAAGTTCTTCAGGCTTATTTAGCAGGAAAAACCTGTCGGCAAAGAGCAGCCCCCAGAAAATAATGTCGGAAAAGAATAATGGGCTTGAGAATTTGTAAAGGCTTAAGTTGATTTTTTTGTTAAAATGCAGCCCGCAACTTTTATATATCAGAAAAATAATAATAATTGCTGTAACTCCGCTTCCTATTGCTGTTCCATGCACATAGCCAACAAAGGAAAGATTGTGAACCAATACCGTGTAAACTTGCATTGATGCTTTCAATAATCCAGCGATTACGCTAATAATAATAAATAGTGCAAGTCTTCTTTCGTGCCGGTATAAAGTTACAGCCACTACAATAATAGCTCTGCACACTCCGGATATAAATAATGCCGGCCCATATTCATTGAAGTTTTGCATTGCCTCATGTGGGAAAAAATTCCCTGCAAATGGCGATACTATTACTGATATGCCTATAAGAAGCATACCCCTGGCTAAAATCCCATTTAGAACAGTTGAAACCAGGTTGTTGTAATCTTTTATATTTTCTTTATTGTCATAATATAGCCTGGCAATACCATTTCCGGTACCAAACAGGCATATAATAAATACGGCGGTAATAATAGCTTCTGTAATAGCGAGATAGCCAAAGTCTTCAGCACCTAAGCGGTCTTTGCCTTCTATAACAGGATATACAATTAGCTGTAGTAAAGCCGGAAATACAGCAAAAAATGTATAAACTGCTGTTAGTTTAAAGTGCTCTTTGAGGTTTATCATGTTTAATCTTGCAGATTATGCTAAGCAAAATTAAACCTAATAATTAATTTGGCAATAAATTCTTTATTTATCACATCAAAGCCATTTTGTAAAAGTATTACAGGCCTTATTAGAAAAATTCTCAAATCGCGCCTATATATTTTCAGGCTTTGATAAAAGAAGTTTTATAAAACTACAAGTTTATTTTTTATAGCATAAGCCATCAAACTGAGAGAATTCTTTGTATTGGTTTTGGTTAATAAATTTGTTTTATGGCCTAAAACTGTTCTTTCGCTGATAAACAAAGCTTCTGCAATTTCTTTATTACTTAGGCCTTCACATAATAACTGAAGTATTTCTTTCTCTCTCCTGGTAAGGTTTAGTTTATCTTCTTTGCTTACTTCTTTTTCTTTTGAAAATTGCTTCGTAAAAAAATCGAAAAGTTCTTCAGAGTAATAATTACCACCATTATAAACAGTTTGAATAGCTTTGTCAAGGGTTTCTTTATTGATGTTTTTCATAAGAAATCCTTTAGCACCGGCATCAAGCATACTTTGTATGTATTCATCTTCCCCAAACATTGTAAGAGCAATTATCTTTAACCCGGGATGCTTCTTTAATGCGATTTTTGTTGCCTCAATACCGTTTAATTCCGGCATTTCAATGTCAAGCAAAATAATATCTGCCCTGGTTTTTTCCAGCATATCAATTAATGCTTTACCATCATTAGCTTCGCCGGCAACTTCCACATAACTGAGCTTCCCAAGTACCATTTTCAGGCCGTTTCGAAATATTTCATGGTCGTCAACTATAATTACTTTTATTTTATCTTTCATCCGTGTAAATTAGTGTTATCAAATTGATTATTAGTATTATGCGTATTCAAATATAAATCAAGGTTTTTATATTTACAGAATCTTAGTGTTTTCCCATTAATTTCTTACATTTTTTGACAATGAGGTCTTAATAAAACTAAACACCTATTTCGATTTTTATTGTAAAACCTTCACCCGGAACACTGCTAAATTCATATTTGCCGCTTATTGATTTAATACGGCTGATAATGTTTTTTATCCCCATGCCTTTGTTTTCAGAGTTAATTATATCATCAACGTCAAAGCCAACACCATCATCTTTAAAATATAATGTTAGTTTTTTTTCGTATTTAATAAGCAAAATAAATACATTTTCTGCCTTTGCATGTTTTATTGTGTTATTTATAAGCTCGCTAATAACTCTGAACAGTATCAGTTCCAGGTTATCATCCAGCCTTTCTTCCAGGTATTCTGTTTCAAAGTTTATTTTTAGCTGATTTGTTTTGTTTACCTTATCGCAAAAAGCTTCAACTGCCTTAATCAATCCATAAGAGTGTATTACAGTTGGCATCAGGTTATTTGAAATAGTACGGGTTGCACTTACAGCGTCATCAATAAGTTCATTACTGTGCCTGATAAGTTCTTTCCTTTCGTTATGGCTGATTGAGGCTGCATTTAATTCATTTACATATAATTTTATTGTTGATAACAAAGGCCCCAGCCCATCATGCATTTCCCTTGCAAAGCGCTGTCTTTCACGTTCCTCACCTTTTATAATTGCACTAAGTATTTGCCTTTCTGACTCAACTCTTTTACTTATATTTCTTACAACACTTAGAATCAGACTCTCTTTTCCATAATTTACAAGGCGGCTGGTAAATTCTACCTGTATTATTCTCCCGTCTTTAGTAATATGTTCAGATTCAAAAGTATGAAAGCCTTTTTTATAAATAATATTGCGGTTTTCTGAAACATACTTTTTATATTTTTCAGTTTTTATTTCAGTAATTTTCATATTCAAAAGTTCGCTTTTTGAATAACCAAGAGTTTCACATGTTGAATTATTTACCTCAACAATGTTTTCATCAATATCTGTAACGAAAATGTCATCTCCGGTGCTGTCAAACAACTTCCTGTACCTTTCTTCTGAATCTTTTAAGGCTTTACTTACTGTGTCAAGTTTTCTTTGTGATTTTTGCAGTTCAGTAAAAAACCTATATATGCGATCAGTTGTAAAGTAGTAGATAAACCCCAATAAGAGCAAAATTGAAACAGAACCAGTTAATACTGCCCCAATTATTGTATCTCTTCTAAGCTCTGCAGTTTCAACATCAGTAAATACAGCAGCAGCAATATACAGCTCAAAATCCGGGAAATACCTGAAGGCCATTGTTTTTTCCTTGCCTTTGTGTTTGTAACGGATAATACCCTTTTGCTTTTCTTTGATGGTGCTTAATAAACTGTAATCATCCCAGTCCTCACCTTCTCTTTCAGGATGAATTATAAATTGGCCGCCTTTGTCAAAAATAAAAGGGTAGCCGCTAAGCCCTATTTGCAGGTTGTATAGTATTGATTTTAATTCTTTTAAGTCTTTTTCTTTATCACCTACATATATTATCCCAATAATTTCACCATTATAAATTATTGGTTCGTAAGCTGTAATATACCAATCATCCACAACAAATGCACGCCCAAAATATGTTTCGCCTGATAGTACAGAGCTGATAACAGGTGACTCATTTGGTATGTAGGTGCCAACTGCTCTCTCTTTTTTTGTTGTTAGCACGTTTGTTGACATCCTGACAAAACCACTGTCTGCTTTCTGAAATATCGTTACTGTGCCACCAAAAATATTCTGCAAACTATCTACAAAAACACTATCGCCATATACTTCATGGCCATTTAAATACCAGGTGTGTAAATGCTCTTTATATGACTTGCCGGTTACCTGGTTTCTTATTTTTGATTTAAATGTTTTTGAACTTACATTAAAATCACTACTGCTAAGCATCGCAGAAGCTATGTTTAAATTCGTTTTTACCTTTTCCAGTTTTAAACTTGATTCTCTTTCAAACATTTTTGAGATTGTTTTTACCTCAAGCTCAAGGCTGTCTTCTATGCTCGATTGAAATATCTCAATTGATTTATTTACAAAATAAATAGTAATAACTACAACAACGAATACTATTATGAAGCTGACAGGTAAAAATAAGCGAAGCCTTAGAGGCATAAAGAATTTTTTCATTATCCTGGAAATGGTTGCTGTTATTCTAAGCAAAATTATAAATAATCCACCTTAATTATTAAAATACATGTTAAAAATGGATTATGAAAACTAAGAATATTTTTTTAAGGATACTGTTATTAACTTAGTTTACTAAATTTGTCCATTGTATTTTTGATTATTTTTGATAAAAAATATAAAATATATAGATTAAATTAATGAACATTCAATTTTTATCGGACAAAGTAAAGCGATTTATAAATGAAGCATCTGATTTGTATTTTAACAAAAAAGCATCATATTAATAATAAGCGTAGAAGTTTTTGCTTGTATTTTTTTCAGCTTATTGTTTTTTGTTTGTTAATAGTTTTTAATAATTCTAATGGTTTTTGTGGTAAATATGCAGTAAACAGGATAGATTCTTCCCTTTTGGAAAACGCATCAGCAGTAATTAGAGAGCATAAAACAGTTTATGACATAAGAAGTTTACGACGTGCCAGCAAAACTCATAAAAGGGCAATAACTATACTAAAACCTGATGCGCGTGAATTGGGCAACTTGCAGTTGTATTACAAGTCAAACAGAAACAGGATAAGAAATCTGAAGGGAGTAATATATGACAAACATGGCAACAAAATCAGAACTTTAAGTGAGGATGATTTTTCGGATGTAAGCTATATATTGCACTTTTCGGTATATCAGGATAGCAGGGTAATAAAAACAGATGTTCATGTAAGGCAAACTCCATATACGATTAAGTATGAATACACAAAAAACACATCGGGTACTTTTTTAAGTAAACTATGGTTACCGGTTAGCTACGCAAATACCTCTTTAGAGAAATCGGTTTATGTTATAAAAGCTCCTGAAACATTATCATTTAGGTATAAGTCTAATAATTCTGATGAGCTTGAACCCGTGATATCGGATTATGGCAGAAGAGGTATGAAGTATAAATGGGAACTTAGCAATCAAAAAGCTGTGAAACCTGAACCATATATGCCGGCATGGCACGAAGTACTACCTTTTGTTCAGTTTGCGGATAATGAAATTGTTTATGAGGGTTATCACGGCAGCCTTGAAACATGGGAAGATTTTGGGAGATTTATAGCTGAATTAAACGCAGGAAGGCAGGATTTATCAGATAGTACAATAGAACATATAAAAACTATTACAGAAGGAGTTGATGATATATATGAAAAAATAAGCATTATTTATGATTATATGCAATCTGTAACACGCTATGTTAGTATTCAGATTGGAATAGGAGGAATTCAAACTGACAGAGCTTCAAGTGTTGAAAGAAATGGTTATGGCGATTGTAAAGCCCTTTCAAACTTTTTACAGGCGCTGCTTGATGTTGTGGGAATTAAATCATATTACACACTGATACGTTCAGAAGGTATTACCTGGGATTTTGACCCGGATTTTTCATTTGATTATTTTAATCATGCAATTTTATGTGTTCCCCTGGAGGAAGATACGTTGTGGGTTGAAACAACAAATGGATTATTGCCCGCAGGATACATTGGCAGCACTAATTCAAACCGGAATGCTCTATTGGTTTCTGAAAATGGCGGTAAGCTTGTGAGAACTCCGGGCTATAATCAGGATAGAAATGTTATAAGTCAAAATATTTCAGCACAAATTAATAAAAACGGAAATGTTGAGGTTGACATTGAGAAAACCTTTAATGAACTTGCTATTGAGCGAAGGCTGGCATGGATAGGTTTAAGCAGTAGCGAACAGAAGCAAAAACTATCTGACGAGATCAAATTTAGTAGAGTAAATGTAAATGAATTAACATATGAAATTAATGACAGGATCCCATTTAGTATTACCAAAAAAGCATCCTGTGAATTTGAAAACTATATAAGCTCAGCTGCCGGCAGGTTGTTGTTTAATCCATTGTTCAGGCATGATGGTTTTAGTGTTCCTTCCCGTACTGATGAAAGGATTTTCCCCTTGCAAATAAATAGCTTTTTGGTTTATGATGACTCAATTGAATGGAAATTGCCTGCGAACTTCTCCCTAAGTGAGGTGCCTGAAAGTATTGAAATTGATGAGTGTTTTGGCTACTACAGGCTTGACTATCAATACATAGAAGATGAAAATATATTAAGAGTAAACAGAAAAATGTTTTTCCGTAATGGACAGTATGAGGCCGAAAAATACAATAACTTTGTAAAGTTTTTGCAACAAATAGTTTCTAATGAAAGAAAACGTATTATGTTGAGGCCGGTATAATAAAACTATACTATCTCTTTACATAATTACCAAAAGATTGTCGGGTTTTTTAATTTTTGAATTCAGTAAGTTAATAATCAGCACTATAATATTATATTTTTGAATACAAAACAAAACTGTGAAAAATCGCTATTTTATTAAATTATCTTATAATGGGGCTAATTATCATGGCTGGCAGATGCAACCGGGCGTTGATACTATTCAAAGTGTAATTGAAGCTGCACTTAAAACATTGCTGAAAGAAGATTCTAAAATTATGGGAGCCGGCAGAACGGATACCGGTGTACATGCAAAGGAGTTTTTTGCTCACTTCAATTCATCAATTTTGCCGACAGATATCAAAAAATATAATATTGCTTATAAGCTAAATTGTATTTTACCTGGAGGTATTGCCATACATGAAATTATCCCGGTAAAGGAAAACGCACATGCACGTTTTGATGCTTTAAGCCGCACTTACAACTATTTTATTTGCACCAAAAAAGACCCCTTTTGGCAGGAAAGAGCATGGTTCCTTTTCCAGGAGATTGATATGCAGTTAGTTAATGAAGCTACAGAAAAACTGTTTGATTTTAGTGACTTCTCAAGTTTTTCAAAAACAAATACACAGACGAAAACTAATATTTGCAATATAGTGTCAGCACAGTGGGAAGAAAAAGGTCACATAATTAAGTTTAAAATCACAGCCGACAGATTTTTGCGCAATATGGTAAGGGCTGTTACCGGAACATTAGTTGATGTTGGCTTAAAAAAGCTTTCGATAAATGATTTCGTTTCAATAATTGAAAGTAAAAATCGCTGCCTTGCCGGTGTATCGGCGCCGGCCCAGGGTTTATATTTAACAGAAGTTAAATACCCTGCAAGTATTTTTCTTGCAGAAAAAGATCAAGAAGCAAGCGATGCCTGATATAATCTCAATATAATCAGATGTTTAGCGTTAAGAAAATATCAGCTTTTTCCTGAGTTCCGGGTGAATTTTTCATTATTTTTATAACGCTCTGTTATTCTTTGGTTTACACATTTTGTTTTTGCAAAGCGGGCGTCTTATCTGGAAAACAGGAAAAACTTTTGTTAATGAATTTTACAGAGATTTACCCGACTGACTTTTTAAACCATATAAGACATATAAGGACATATAAGGTTCGGGTTTTAATTTTTATTGATGT
>PWND01000052.1 GCA_003557965.1 Bacteroidales bacterium
CAACAGGTTAGCTCTTCATGTTCATATTATTACGGTAATTTTAATTGGGTTTCTCGTGCCAAGAAGTTTTGAGTTTGTGCTTATGCAGTTTATTGCAGGTATATTCGTAATTTTAGGACTGATAAGCTTACGAAAGAGATCCCAGCTTTTTATTATTGTTGGATGGATAATTCTTTCCTACTCAGCAGTATATTTTGGGCTTAGCCTATTACAGGGCACTGCTCCGGGTGACCTTGATATTATGGTATTTGCCAGCTTTGGTCTAAGTGGTGTTCTCACTCTATTTGTTTATCCTTTAATATTTTCTTTTGAAAGAATATTCGGGCTGCCTACCGACTTTTCGCTGCTCGAACTTTCTGATATAAATTCAAAGCTGCTTAGGGAATTGAGCATCAAAGCTCCGGGTACTTTCCAGCACTCTCTTCAGGTAGCCAACCTCTCTGAAGAAGCTGTTTTTGCTATTGGGGGAAACCCACTGCTTGTAAGAACAGGGGCATTGTATCATGATATCGGGAAAATGGATGCACCTCTGTATTTTGTTGAAAATCAACATTCAGAATATAACCCGCATGACGAACACTCAAATATTGAAAGCGCAGAAATAATTATCGGGCATGTAATGAAAGGAATAGAAAAAGCCAGAAAATACAATCTGCCTGAGTATATTATTGACTTTATTCGTACTCATCATGGCTCTACGATTGTTAAATATTTCTACTCAATGGAGGTTAATCATAACCCTGATGTTGAAATACCCAAACAAGATTTTTCTTACCCGGGCCCAAGGCCTTTTAGTAAAGAAACGGCTGTCCTTATGATGGCTGATGCGGTGGAAGCAGCATCCCGGTCTATTAAAAACCCCGATGAAGAAAGTATTGATGAAATGGTTGAGAAAATAATTAATGGACAAGTGCAGGAGAAGCAATTCGAAAATGCGAACGTTACATTCAGAGATATTATGAGGATTAAAGAATTGTTCAAAAAAAGGCTAATGAATATCTTCCATGTTAGAATTTCATACCCGTCTTTAAAATAAGCAAAGTAATGAATTTTGCACTCTCTTTTTTTTACAAAAGCCAGTTACTAAAATGATAGGCTAATGTCCCATAGTTCAACAGTTTCTGTCTTACTGTATTTAAAATACCCGGCACGCCTCTTTTTTTTGTAGTTTACTTCCCTTTGTTTTTTTAAAACTTTATTTACTTTAAAAGAATTGTCCGATTTGAGATGTTCTTCGATGGGGTGAGACTCAGTAATGCCTTCAATAACTGCAAGGTTTGAAAATAATAATACTAAGCGGCTGTTTTTTGTCATCTTGTTTTTTGCAGTGGCAAAGAAAACATTCCAGAAATTTTCATCATAGTAAATCCCTTTATCAATAATTGTGCTTGATTCACCGGGAATCCAGGGAGGATTAAATACTATCAGATCATACTGCTGATCAAATTCACCAAACAGATTTCCATGTTGGACATTTACCTTTTTATCATTTCCCGTTATTTCCAGGTCTTTTTTTGTGCTGTAAACAGCATTGGGATTAATATCTGTAGCACATACCCGGTTGATATTATGCTTAAGCATATAAAAAGCTAAAACCCCGCAGCCTGTTCCGATATCTATTGCTTTTTGCGCATCACCGGCATTGTCTGCCAACCAAATGTCAAACAACTCAAGGTGCTCAAATCGTGTAGGAAAATAAGTCCCGTAGAATGGATGTAATTTGTGTGCAAGCCCCGGGTAGCTTATCCCATTCTTGTACCACTGCCATGCACCGTTCATGCCTATCAAATCAGCAAATGATATGTAAAATTCACTATTTTCAGGAAAAAATTCCTGTAACCAGGGGTTCTCCGGAGCACCTTTTAAATCCGGCCTGCCATTACATACCTTAACAAGAATATTTATTGCCAATTCTCTTAGCTTTTGACGCTGAAACCTGGCTGATTTATAGCCTTGTACAGGAAACTCCTTACTCACTTTCTGCTTTAGCCAGGAATAAAAAGACAATACTGTTCCAAAAGTTTTTTTAAAATAAACTTTCTTGCCTTGCTTTAAGTATTTATATATATTTTGATACTTAAAACCAGGCTCAATACTTATCACATCAGTTTTAATATCGAAAACAGATGGCTTGATTATATTTTTATCATAATTATTTTTCATGGATTCTAATTCATTTGAATTTTATTCTACAGGTATTACATCACCTTCTCCATGCCGTTCCTGAACAACAACTTCAGGATTTCCCATGTAATAAATGTTCCCCAGCATGTGTAATTTCACTGACAGCCTCTGGTATGCATAAGTATAAGCATCATTGTTGCTCATTTGGTTAATATATACATGCCTTGTATCTAAATCGCGTGAGTCAAATCGTCCGAATGCATTTAAAAATACTCCCAGGTAATCAACACTGCCGGAGTAATTAATGTCTGATGTGCCTGACCTGAAATGAAGAAATGCATGATGAGTGTTTGTTTTAATGTGAATGTCACCATGGCCATCAATTACATTTAACCTGAAAAAGTAATGATTGAACGGAGCTACTGATTTAATTACTCCTGTGCCGTAAAAGTAATTTATCGTACTTAAAGATTTTGTGGTTAAATGAACCTCTATAGGATAATCAGGATTTCGCAGCCAGTTACAAGCATTTAAATTTTGTATGTGCAGTATTGTATCAGTAATTGTTGTTGCTATATTGCTTATGATATTTTCTCCGGCATAAACTTTTATATTGTCAAAAGTATCAGGCGTTATGTATAAGTCAATATTGTCGGTTAACTCTAATGTGTTAAAATTACCAATTGCCCGTTCTTCCCAAACAAGCTTTCCGGTACTATTAATACAATCATCAAGAAAGTGAGAATCACATGACAATAACAGTAATAAAATAATGGCTAAACATAGCTTCCCTGCTTTTGAAACTGCTGCGGAAACCACGTGTCCTTTTTTAAAGAAAAATTGTTTTTTACCCATATTCTATAAAAAATTATATCCTATTCCCATTTCAATAAACTGAGCTTTAAAGTAATGAGTTTTTAATGTCAAATTCAATATTATGTTTCTATAAACCTTGTGTCTGAATCCTGCCCTGTGATAAAAAAAGCTACGCTGGAAGTCGTGTTTATCATACACATATACTCCTTTATGAATTAGAAACGATGTGCGTCCAAAATCCATCTGAAATGCAAAAAAAGCGCCATGGTTAAAGTGTTGCTGTTCCTGGTAATCACCTGTTAAGTGAGAAAGCAGGTGTTCTTTATTATAATAATAAAAAAAGTCATGCCCGGCACCCAGCCTTAAGACTTTACTTACAGGAAGGCTTATCAAAGTTGACAAACCTGCCCTGGGGCTAATAGGCCCGCCTGTTGGATAATCAGCCGAAAACCCTCCGGATGCAACCATTATTAATTCTGTATTCCTTTTTTGATGTAAAACTTCATCTGTGGAAGGTAAGTTACGCGGCTTGCTATATGCAAAACCAAGCTTCAGTGCAGGGATATTTATCCCTTTATTAGGAACGGCTGTACGCCCGTTACTAAAATGAGTCATGCCAATACCGGCTGAAACAATATAGTTGTCCTTGATTGTTATCTCGCTTTCTAATACTATGTTTAAAGCAAGGTTTAGGTGTGTTCCTATTGCAGTGTTTTTATAGTTTTCTGTTCTGTCATATTTTTTGGTAAGATAACCAAGGCCTAAACAATTTTTGAGGCTCAGGTTGAAAGAATTTCTCTCCCATATTGAAAACTTTATATGTGGCATAAGCGCATAAGCCTGCCCCAGTACTTCAGGGTATGATAAATCTGTGTATAAGAAATCAATTCCAATTTCCGGGAAATTGTAAATTCTATGCCACTCATTGCTGCCTGTTGTTTTTCCGGAAACAGATAAACTGTACAATGGAAAGTGCCCATTATATAAATGTAACATATCATTTCCATGAGGTGCAAGGAATCCATACTGCGATGAAAAACCAAGGTTAGTAAATGAAAAAGTACTACTTGCTCTTAGATGGCTATAGCTTAAAAGCAGTAAAAAAAACAAAACTATTATAATCCGCTTTGGCATTTATGGTTTTCTGTTATAAAAAAATTTACTGCGAAATTAAATCTTTTTAAAATTGTAAAAAAAAATATCATAAATTTGCACAAAGTAAACTATATGAGAGGAGATAGTTTACTGCAAGTTTTTAAAATGATAGCAGAATCTAATAACATATCGAACAGGATATTAAATAGCGCAAAACAATTGTTTTTTCGTTATGGATATACTAAGGCAACTACTGATGAAATTGCTAAGGAAGCAGGTATCTCAAAACGAACACTATATAAATATTATCCCGGAAAACTTCAGATTCTTGAAAGTTTGATTGATATAAAACTAAATTATATTCATGAACAGATGAATATAATTACAGATTCTGATATGGACTTTCCGGATAAGCTAAAAAGTGTAATGAGCATTGTGGCAGAGACATTAAAGGAAATTAGCCGGGAATTTTTGGAAGACATAAGAAAAAGCGTTCCGCGTGTATGGAAGAAAATATATAATTACCGTAAAGAGCTTGTAGAAAAATATTATACAAAAATTTTGATTGAAGGTAAAAAGTCCGGTCATTTTAAACCGGAAGTTAATACCTGTGTAGCTGTTTTGCTAATGGTAAACTCAATGGAACTTATAATAAATCCGCCTGAAAAAGGTTCATTGCCTGAAGACCTGGAACATAGCATCCCGATGCATTCAGAAGAGCTTTTTGATGAACTTCTTTCATTAATTTATAATGGAGTATTAATAAAAGAACAGGATATAAAGTGATTTTTAAAATTAACAGAAAAACATATTATATGCGCAGTATAATCGGACACCTGGCAGTGGTACTTACATTAATCTTGTCTATTAACAATTCCACAGGGCAACGAATAATAAGTCTGGATGAAAGTATAGAACTGGCTCTTAAAAATAATCTTGAAATAAAGATATCAGACGAGTATTATATGGCTGCTAAATCAATAAGGAAAGCATCATATACAAAATTTTTCCCTACTATTGATGTGGTAGGCAATTATACCAGGTTAAACCGTGAGTTTTCATTGCTTCAAAATGATATGTTGCTGCCTGTTATTCCGATTAGTGCGATAGATCCGGAAACGGGAGAAGTTGACCCCAACAGGCTTTTTGACCCTAATATATCGCCACCTCCAACCGGTGTTGTTTTTAAACCCGGTTCGAGTGATTATTATACTGATTCAGAAGGAAATCCGGTTTTTTACAGATACACATGGTTGCCACAAAACGCTATGAATTTTGGCGTCAAAAACACTTATTTTATAAATTTTGGACTTATGCAGCCGCTATATACCGGTGGTAAAATTAGGGCTCAGTATAATATTGCACAGTATGTTGAAAACATAACAGACAAAGAAAAGAGACTAAAAGCAGCAGAGATTATTCTTGAAACCAAGCAGTTGTTTTATACTCTTTTTAATGTACAAAAGAAAAAGGAATTAGCTGTAAAATACTCTGAAATGCTTGATGTACTTTCAGTTGATGTAGAAAATTATTATAATGAAGGGTTCATTTTATATGATGATTTGTTAAAAGTGAGGGTAAAACAAAACGAAGCTGAAATGATGTTGTTAAAGGCTGAAAATGGTGTAAACCTGGCGGCTTTAGCTTTAAAAAGGATAACCGGCTTACCCCTTGGAGAAAACATTCAAGCACATCACGAACCCGAGCAAATTGAGATTTTTTCCACAATTGATGGCTTGGTGGAGGAAGCGATAAATAACCGGCCTGAAATTGATATGGCTCAGTATGCTGTTGGCATAGGTGAATCAATGGAAAAGATAGCAAGGTCCCGCTATTTTCCTGATATTGCTTTTTTGGCAAATTACTTTTTTGCAAATCCAAACCCATATAGTGGTTTTGCAAGCGAATTTGGCCATGACTATGCATTTGGTGTTACAATGAGAATCCCGATTTACAATTGGAATGAAAAGGGGCATGTATTGCAGGCTGCAAGACATGGGCTTAAAGCGCAAGAGTTGCAATATAAAGATGCATTACAGCTGGTTGAACTGGAAGTAACGAAACTTTTCTATGAAATGAAAGAAGCTGCTTCTTTTGTTAACATGGCTGAAAGTGCATTGAAAAATGCTGAAAAGAATTTGATTTTTGCAGAAAGCAGGCATGAGGAAGGTACAGTTACTTCCTCAACATTAATGGAAGCACAAACTCTTTGGCAGCAAGCAAAAACAGAACATATTGAAGCACAAACTAATTATATGTTAGCTGTTGCAAAGCTTAATAAAGCACTTGGCAGAATACCATAATTAATTATAAACTAAACTAAGTTTTTAAATCTTTGAAAAAGAAAAGAAAAGTAAAAATGAAAAAAATATGCTACCTGGCGGTATTATTTCCGGTTTTATTGTCATGTAACAGTGAAAATAAGACCTCCATTGAAAACAATAACAACGTCCTTATTGTAAACGTTGGTGTTTTTGAAGCGGAATCGCGATATTACAGTGATACTTTTGAGTACACTGCAACTTTAAAGCCTTATAGGGAAGCTAATCTTGGAGCTACTATTCCCGGCAGGGTGGAGAAAATCCATTTTAGTAAAGGAGAATATGTGAGCAAAGGAAGCCTTGTGGCAGAGTTATCTTCTGAACCGATGGTTATGGCGCAAGTAGAAAAAGATGCTGTTGAGAAAGATTATCAGCGGGTAAAAAGATTAAGGGAAAAAGGCTCTGTAACCCAACAGGACTATGATCATGTTTTTGCAAAATATGAAGCTTCGAAATCAAAGCTTGCATTGCTGGAAAGTAATACAAGGATAAGGGCTCCCTTTTCCGGCATTATTGCAGAACATCTTGTTAATGAAGGTGAGAATTTTATGTTTTCACCGGGCCTGAAAATCGGATTATCACATACCAGTGGTATTGTCAGGCTTATACAAACAAATCCCTTAAAAGTGGTATTTAATGTTAATGAACAAGATATCAGGCATTTTGAGAATGGTATGAGTGTTGATGTTTCTCTTGATGCATTGCCGGATGAGCATATTAAAGCACAAATAGCACAAATTGGCCCACTGGTATCTGCAATGTCTAGAACAGCCGAAGTAATGGTAAAAATCCCAAATGATGAAGGAAAGCTAATGCCGGGAATGTTTGCCAGGGTTAAAATTGAATTACCAGGTGATACATTGGTTTTTGTTCCACGACATGCTGTTATACAACATGAGCGAGATGATAAGCACTATGTTTGGGTTATTGATGATGGTAAAGCTCAACAAATGCCGGTTGTTCCTGTTATTACGCGTCATGGTTATACGGCGCTTGAAGACTTTGAAGAGGGGAGAAAGATTATTGTTGCCGGCATAAACAGGCTTGTGCCCGGTATTGAGGTTAAATATTAGTTTAGATTTGGTAAATTATAAAAAGCACATAAAATGAAGCTTCCTGATTTAGGAGTGAAAAATCCGGTTACAACTGCAATGATATTTGCAGGAATATTATTGTTTGGAATTCTTGCACACAGAATGTTACCCAGAGATGTATTGCCTGAAATTGAAATGCCCGTACTTACTGTAGTTACCGTATATCCGGGTGCTTCAGCAGGTGATGTTGAGAAGCAAGTTACAGAAGTTCTTGAATCTACCCTGGCAGGAACTTCAAACCTGGTAAACATTACATCTCAATCAAAAGAGAATGTTTCATTTATAAGCTTACAGTTCGACTGGGGCAGCAATCTTGATGAAAAAGCTAATTCCACAAGAGATTTGCTTGAGTTTTCTCAAAGATATCTTCCTGATGAAGCTCAAACTCCTATTGTGATGCGTATTGATAGCGATATGTTTCCTGTGCTGGTGCTTGGTGTTAATGCAGTTGAAAGTTATAATGATTTAGGCAGAATTGTTGACCAGGATGTCTCAAATGCACTGAGAAGGGCTGATGGAGTGGGTGCCTTATTAATACTTGGCAAAATTGACAAGCAAATTCAAGTTGAATTGGACCCATATAAGCTGAAAGCGTATAATCTTTCAACATCATTGATAACAGCGGCTTTAAGAGCTGAAAATATCAATATCCCGGCGGGAAGTATGGTTGTTGGCCATGATGACCTTGCAGTTACTGTTCCGGGAGAGTTTACTGATATTGAGCAAGTGAAAAACACTGCTGTGGCTTCACTTGATGGAAAAACCATTTACATAAAAGATATTGCAATAGTTAAAGAAGGCATCAGAGACAGAAATGAAGTCGCCAGGCTTGATGGGCTTACAGGGGTTGGAATCTTTGTTCAAAAACAAGCCGGTGCAAACACCCTGGAAGTAGTTAATGCTGTGAGGGAGCAAATTGAAAGTATAATGCCTAACTTACCTCCCGATGTTACTATCGAAGAATTGATGGATAATTCCGAACTGGTTGTTTTTACACTTAAAAACCTTACAACAACAATTTTTTACGTAGCCCTGTTTGTAATTATTGTAGTAATATTTTTCCTTAGAAAACTCAGAAGCAGCCTGATAATTATTTTAACAATACCATTTTCACTTATTGTTGCATTTATTTTTATGTACCTGAGTGGATACTCAATTAACATTTTCTCTTTAATGTCTTTGGCCATAGCTTTAGGTATGGTAATAGATAATGCGATTGTAGTTTTTGAAAATATCTCAAGACATATTGAGAATGGCGTTCCTCCAAAACAGGCTGCAATATTTGGAACCAGGGAAATGGGCTCTGCAATTACTGCAGCTACTTTAACAACAATTGCTGTTTTTTTCCCACTGTTGTTTCTTGAAGGTATTGTAGGTATAATGTTCAGGCAGTTAGCAATCATTACAGCTATTACTTTATTGGCATCTTTGTTTACGGCCTTGTTGTTAACGCCAATGTTAAGCTCTAAAATTATTCTTACTAATGATAGCCATAAAAAACCGAATAAGCTATTTATGTATATTGAGAAGTTGTTTTTATGGGTGGAGAATTTTTATTTAATAACAATCAAAAAGGCTATTA
Source organism: Bacteroidales bacterium (assembly GCA_003557965.1). Taxonomy (GTDB): domain Bacteria; phylum Bacteroidota; class Bacteroidia; order Bacteroidales; family UBA7960; genus PWND01. The sequence goes on from PWND01000052.1 coordinate 9,033, forward strand.
AAAACCGTTTAATAGTTATTATTCTTGCATTAATAATTTTTGGCTCTTCTTTGCTGCTGACAAGGCTTATAGGAACAGACTACATTCCTGATTTTGATGCAGGCGACTTAAGTGCTGTTGTAGAAACAAGGGTTGGTGCAAGTACAGAAGAAACTTTAAAGCTTACAGAAAAAATTGAAAACATTTTCAGAGAAGAAGTTCATGAAATCAGAAGCCTGTACAGCTTGGCCGGCCAAAGTGAAGAAGGAGTTCTTAGCTCGGTAGGATTCAGGGAAGGTAAAAATGTCACAACTGTTTTTGCGAGAATTGTTCAGCCTGAGGAAAGAGAAAGAACGTCAGAAGAAATTGCTAATGTCTTAAGAAGCAGAATTGCAGAAATACCGGAAGTAGAAGATTATGTTGTTAGCGGTGGCAGCCTGCTGTCGGCTGCTGTTTTGGGCAATATAAGGCCTGTAGAACTTAAAATCAGGGGTGATAATATTGAGGAGCTTAATAATTTGGCGCTTCAGATTCAAGACTCTATGATGGTAAGTGGTTACTTTTCAAATGTTCAAAGTTCTGTTGACAGGGGTAAACCCGAATTACAAATTAACATTGATAAAAGTAAAGCGGCAATGCATGGTATAAATACAGCTATGCTGTCATTGCAATTGCGCCATAGTGTATACGGGCTATCAGCAGGTACTATGAGTATCAACGATGAGGATGTCGAGCTTTGGGTTAGATACGATAAAAATTACCTGACTACTTCCGAAGATCTTAACAATGTAATGATTAATACTTTGCATGGTACACAGGTGCCTTTGGGCTTGGTGGCACAAGTGGAGGAGGGCAGAGGAATGCTGGAAATAAGAAGAGAAAATCAGCAAAGAGTTGTATATCTTTATGCTACACCCAGGGGAGTTTCCCTTGGCGAAGCCTCTGAAATATTGAATAACAAAATTCGAAATATTGAAGTTCCGGACGGTGTTACTCTTGATTTTGGAGGACAATTATCAGAACAGGCTGATACATTCAGAAGCCTTTATATCATGTTTGCAATCGGATTGCTATTGGTTTTTATGGTTATGGCTTCACAGTTTGAATCACTGAAAAACCCCTTCATAATAATTTTTACTGTACCTCTTTCTTTTACCGGCGTGATACTCGCCTTTTATATAACCGGGCTAACTCTTAGTGCTGTTACGTTTTTGGGTATTATCATGTTGTTAGGGATAGTTGTCAACAATGGGATTGTTATAGTTGATTATACAAACTTATTGAGAGCAAGAGGGCTGAAGGTTAAAGATGCTGTTATTGAAGCCGGGAAAAATCGTCTGCGTCCTGTATTGATGACATCTTTTACTACCATGCTGGGAATGCTGCCTATGGCACTTAGCAGAGGCGTTGGTTCAGAAATATGGTCGCCACTTGGTGTTACTATGATAGGAGGATTGCTTATTTCTACGATGATAACTTTGATATTAATACCAGTTATTTATTTTTACTTTAACAATAAAAGTAAAGTAGTTTCAGGTTAAGAAAGTTTATTGCTCCCGCTTTCCAAAAATTGCGGTGCCAATTCTTACCATGGTTGAGCCCTCTTCAATGCCAACCTGGTAGTCGTCTGTCATTCCCATTGATAATTCTTTGAAATCGGGTTTAGTGCTGAAAAACTTCTCTTTTGTTGATAAAAATGTATTGTAAAGGCTTTTAAATTCTTTTTTTACTTGATTTTTATCATCGGTAAAGGTTGCCATACCCATTAATCCACAAACATTAATGTTTTTCAGGCTACTAAACTCAGGCCTTGATAATAGCTCATTTAGTTCTTCTGATGTCATCCCGAATTTTGTTGATTCTTCAGCAATATGCATTTGAAGCAGGCAGTTAATAATTCTATCATTGTTTCCTGCGCGCTTGTTTACTTCTTTTAACAGCTTAAAACTGTCAACTGAGTGAATCATTGAAATAAAAGGTGCAATGTATTTTACTTTGTTTCTTTGTAAATGGCCGACTAAGTGCCATTCTATGTCTTTAGGCAGCTTTTCAGCTTTAGGGGTAAGTTCCTGAACTTTACTTTCACCAAAAAACCTGTGGCCGCAATTATATACTTCCAATATGTCGGATTCTGTTTTTGTTTTGCTGATAACAATAAGCTTAACGTCTTTCGGAATCTCCTCTTTTATTTTATGGTAGTTTTCAGTGATATTATTCATCTTGTGAAAATTTCTATTGTTAATGAATATCACAAACTTAAAAATTTTTGTTGCAGATAAATAATATTTAAAGAATTTTTAAAAACAAATGCACAATAAATCTTATTTAAAGTGCTTGTTAAGCATTCTGGCGAGGCTGTTTATTGTTAATGGTTTGGAAATGCTATCGTTAAAACCGTATTCAGACGGATTAGCCATAATAGGGTCATCAGCATATCCACTGGTAACAAAAACAGGTATTTCCGGGGATATTTTCCTTATTTCATCTAAGGCTTCTTTGCCTCCCATTTTGCCAGGTATGGTTAAATCAAAAATCAGTGCTTTTATTTCTCTTTTGTTTTCAAAATCATTTTTAAATGTTAGCACGGCATCTTCACCACAATCCTCAGTAATTACTCTATAGCCAAATGATTTTAGCATGCTGCCAACGGTATCTATTATTATTCTTTTATCATCCATTAATAATATAGTTCCGTTACCTTCATGATACTCATCGTTTTCTTCTGGTTCAAAAGAGAATGTTCTGAATTCGGCCGGAATTAATAAGTGAAAAACAGTTCCTTTGCCAGGAGTAGATTCTACATCAATTGTTCCCTTATGCCTATTCATTATAGAGTAGCTGGTAGATAAACCCAGTCCTTGCCCCCGGGCTTTTGTGGTGAAAAAAGGATCAAAAACTCTTTTTAAATTTTCTTTTGGAATTCCTTTACCCCTGTCTTTAATTGAAATTTTCACATAGTCACCCTTTTCGAGAGATGGGTGTTCATTTTCCTCAATTGTTAAGTTGTATGCTCTTATATCAATTTCGCCACCTCCGGGCATGGCCTGGTTAGCATTAATTATGATGTTTTCAAGAACCTGGCTTATTTGGGCTTTATCAACAGTACATGGCCAAAGATCGTCGCTGATATCATAATTACATGCAATGTTAGAGCCACTAAGCGAAAAATCTGCAATTTCCCGGATATGTGTTTTTAAATCTACTTTTTCCCTGATGGGTTCACCGCCTTTTGCAAAAGTTAATAACTGCTGTGTGAGCCCTTTAGCCCGATTTATCGTATTTAGCGTTGCATCAATATAGTTTTCAATATCTGCCTTGTTCTTTGAGATTTTTGAAAGGTTTAAAAACCCATAAATACCTCCAAGCAAATTGTTGAAGTCGTGTGCTATACCACCTGCCAATACCCCCAATGATTCAAGTTTATCAGCACGCTGTGCACTCTCTAACAAATTTTGTTGCTCTGTAATATCAATAAAAGTTATTATACTTGCCATAATCTTCCCGTTTCGATCAAATACCGGGCGGCCATAAACTTCTAATAAAACTTTATTCCCTGACGGCTGTATTACATACATGTCGTTTATGTGAGATGACTCTCCATGCAATCCACGGATAATTGGCAGCTCTTCGTAAGGATATATTTCATCTGTGGAAGTTTTGTATGCTTTGAAAAACTCAGCCAGATCATTTGTTTTAATATCAGGCGGCATTTCTCTGTTTAATATCTGCTTTGCTGTTTCATTAATAATTACTGTTTTCCCGGTTGATGAGTCAACCATAAATACTCCCACTGGTAAACTCTCTAGTAATGTTGTTAATAATCGATTTTGATTGTCAAGTTCTTTTTCAATATTCTTTCTTTCAGTAATATCATTGTGTACACCTACTAGGCTAACGACTTTCCCATCCTCATCTTTCAAAGGATATGCCCTTAAATCAACATCAATTACTTTTTTGTTTTTGTTAATCATTTTAACTTCACCAAACCACTCTTTCCCACTCATTATTGTATTAAAGACTTCTTCTCCGGTTTTTTCATCCGCATATATTGTTGATTTAACGTGAGGCTCTGCAACTTCTTCAATACTTAATCCAAATAATTCACTAAAAGCTTTGTTTTGATAATAATGCTTACCATCAGGTGTTGACATGCCTATTGCATCAGAAGAGCTTTCAACAGCTTTCTTAAAATACCTCAATGAATCTTCAGTTTTTTTCCTTTTGGTTACGTCCCAAACCGTTGATATCATTAATCCCTTGTCCAGTAATGGTATATTTCTGGCACTTATATATGTAGTTTCTTTACCTTTTCGGGTAATTGGAATATCAACCCAGTACATTCGCTCTAAATCACCACTTTCACAATCTTCTGTTACTCTCTTTTTAATAGTTTCCCGAAAATCAGCATCTTCATAAACGGTTTCCCAAAAAGCATCCGGCTTTGATAGCTTACTCTTATCACTAATTCTATAAAACTTTAGGAAGTTTTCGTTGATATAATTGAATGATACTTTTGGGTTTACTGAATTTACTGCAAGGCCTATTGGCAAGTTGTCCATTACCAGCCTGATGAACTCTTCATTTTTCTTCAAAGTTTGTTCAACTGATTTCCTTTTAGTTATATCCCTGATAAATGAATGAAAACCTCCATCTGGCATCTGTTTACTGTGCATCTCGATGTAAACAGTTTTCCCATCTTTACGCAATAATTCTCTTTCGCTAACTACGATTTTTCCTTTTGATAGTAAATCAAAACGCAATGGTTTTTTTTGCAGTATTTCAGCAGGAAACAACGTGCTAATATGCTTTCCTATTAATTCTTCCTCACTAAGTTGCAGCATTTCCTGTAAGCTCTTGTTAACCTCCAGTATTTCTCCTTTTGATGAACCAATTAAGACACCATCAACTGCTAACTCAAATATTTCTTTATATATGTTCTTCGCTTTCAAGCTTGCTAATTTAATATATATGCAAAATTAGTTATTTGATGCATTATTCAGGTTGTTTTTCACTGGTAAAGTGAATAATAAAAATAATATCAAGATTACTGTTGACGCTTTAATTATATATAGGTATTGAAATACATTATAACTTGTGCATAAACATGACATGTTTATGCTATTTAGATAAGAAATAAAAATTGTTAATAACTCGTGTTTTTTTCTGATAATCAAATAGTTTCGTATAGTGAGTTTCTTTCAACGGGAATAAAGCCGGTACATTCAATAAGTGTAATTAATTCTTTTTCAGGTATATCCGGGGCTACTTCTTTACTTCCTGCTGTATTGTATATTTTAGTTGTGTTTTGAATAGTACCGTCAATGTCATCAACTCCAAAATTGAGCAGTAGCTTTGCATTATTTTTTCCTAGCATTGGCCAATAGGCTTTTATATGAGGAATGTTATCAAGGAACAGGCGTGAAATAGCAAAGGTTTTTAAATCGTCAAGCAGGATTGATTCTTTTACATTAGAAAGCTTATTGTTTTTATTTTTAAATTTTAAAGGGATAAATGCTTTAAACCCGTTTGTTTTATCCTGCAGTTGTCGCAACTTGCTTAAATGCTCAAACCGCTGTTCAATGCTTTCTATATGTCCGTAAAGCATTGTAGCGTTTGATGTTATTCCTGCACTGTGGGCTGTTTTATGTACAAATAACCAGTCATCTCCGGATGGCTTGTGCGGACAAATAACTTCTCTTACACTTTTGTCAAATATTTCAGCGCCACCGCCAGGCATAGAGTCTAAGCCGGCTTGCTTCAGTGTTAAAAGTACTTTTTTTATACTCTTCGAACTTTGCTGTGAAAGATAAATTATTTCAATAGCTGTAAAAGCTTTTATATGAAGATGCGGATACCTGCGTCTTATTTTCTTTATTAACTCTGTGTAAAAACTAAGATCGTACGTGGGGTTAGCGCCACCCGTAATATGAATTTCTGTTGTGCCTGACTTAGCTTTGGTTTCAACAGTTTTAAGAATCTCATCTTCTGATTTTGCCCATCCTGCCAATGTTGAAAATGAGCAAAAACTGCATTGATATACGCATATATTGGTGGGTTCTACGTGAAAATTTTTATTGTAAAATACCTTGCTGCCATATAGCGAACTTTTAATATTATTTGCCATATATGCCAAAGCACTTAAAGGAGCATTTTCATACAAGTAAATCGCTTCTTTAACACTTAAGCGTATATTTTTTTTTACTTTATGAAATATTTCTTTTATATAAGGGTTGTTAATATTAAAAAGTTCCATATCACTTTTTTATGATTATGTACTTCATCAATTATGATTAACAAAGTTACTATTAAAAAAATTTGAAGTTCTTTTTTTAATTTTCAAAAAAATGCAATCGAGGTTACACCATTTTAATTGTTTGGTTTTTAAAGTTTTATACGAGACTTAAAAATTCTGTTTTAAATTACAAAAATATGTTGCTTAAAAGAGTTGAAAATTTTTGTAATTCTTAAATAAAAAAATATACTTTTGCAAAAAATAAACGATATAAATAATGTATTGGACACTAGAATTAGCATCTAAGTTAGAAGACGCTCCATGGCCTGCTACCAAAGAGGAACTAATAGACTATGCCTTAAGATCTGGAGCACCAATGGAAGTTATCGAAAACTTGCAGGAAATTGAGGATGAGGGTGATGTTTATGAAAGTATTGAAGACATATGGCCTGATTATCCGACTAAAGATGACTTCTTTTTTCATGAAGACGAATATTAACGAAAAAAAACCATTAAAAGGGAAAGCCGGTATTTGCCGGCTTTTTTCTTTTTATATTCCTATTATTTATTGTTTTTACATTATTTGAGTAATTTTGCCAACAGGATAATTACATTAACTTTTATCCGTTAAGAATAAATAAAATTGAAAGAAAAAATACTTATCTGATATTATGCTTGGTATATTTAAAAAACTATTAGGAAGTAAGGCTGAACGTGATTATAAAGAAATAAGGCCTTTGTACGAAAAGATCCATGTAGCTTATGAAGGCATTAAAGTACTTGATAATGATGCTTTACGTGAAAAAACGAAAGAATTTAAGGAGCTTATAAGTGAAAGAATAAAGACAGAATCTTTACAGATTGATGATATCCGTGCCAAAATTGAGAGTGAACCTGATATGGATATTATGGGAAAAGATAAGCTTTATAATGAAATTGATGAATTGGAAAGGGTTCAAATCAATAAGATTGATGATATATTGCTTGAGATATTGCCGGAGGCTTTTTCAGTAGTAAAAGAAACTGCGAAAAGGTTTAAAGAGAATGATATAGTTGAAGTTACTGCTACAGAATTTGACAGGCAGTTGGCTGCATCCAGACCATCTATTGAAATTTCCGGACAAAAAGCCAAATATAGAAATAAGTGGATTGCCGGAGGAAATGAAATTACATGGGACATGGTTCACTATGATGTCCAGTTGATAGGTGGTATTCATCTGCATTATGGAAAAATTGCAGAGATGGCCACAGGTGAGGGTAAAACACTTGTTGCAACTTTGCCTGTTTATCTTAATGCTCTTACAGGAAAAGGTGTACACATTGTTACGGTTAATGATTATCTTGCAAAAAGAGACTCTGAGTGGATGGGCATGATGTTTGAATTTCATGGGCTTAGGGTTGATTGCATTGACAAGCATGCCCCCAATTCCGATGAAAGAAGAAATGCTTATATGGCTGATATTACCTATGGTACCAACAATGAGTTTGGGTTTGATTACTTGCGTGATAATATGGCCAGAAGCCCGGTTGAACTTGTCCAGAGAAAACACAACTATGCTATTGTTGATGAGGTTGACTCTGTACTTATTGATGATGCAAGAACTCCACTTATTATTTCCGGGCCAACCCAGCAAGGCGAAAAGCATGAGTTTTACGAAATGAAGCCGAAAATTGAAAAATTGGTTTCTGTCCAGCGGCAACTTATTACAGGCCTTCTTTCTGAAGCACGAAAGCTATTATCGTCGAGTGAAGGTAGCCCTGACGAGAAAAAAGGTGGTGAACTACTACTTAGATGCCATAGAGGATTGCCCAAAAACAAAGCACTTATTAAGCTTTTATCTGAACCTGGCATGAAAGCCATTCTGCAAAAAACTGAAAACTTCTATATGGCTGAGCAGGGGAAGAATATGCACATAATTGATGACGATTTATTCTTTGTTATAGAAGAAAAAAACAACGTAATTGAACTTACTGATAAAGGGATTGACTTAATAACCAGCCACAGTGATGACCCCGGATTTTTTATTTTACCTGATATTGGCTCTGAAATTGCCGAACTTGAAAAGTCTGATTTAAAACCGGCTGAAAAGCTGGAGAAAAAGAACCAACTCCTAAATGATTTTTCTGTAAAATCTGCAAGAATACATACTATTAATCAGCTTCTGAAAGCTTATACGCTATTTGAGAAAGATACGGAATATGTTGTTATGGACAACAAAATAAAGATTGTGGATGAGCAAACCGGCAGGATTCTGGAGGGTAGAAGGTATAGTGACGGACTTCACCAGGCGATAGAAGCAAAAGAAAACGTTAAAATTGAGGCTGCTACTCAAACTTATGCAACTATTACTTTGCAAAACTACTTCCGTATGTATGAAAAACTTGCGGGGATGACCGGCACTGCAGAAACAGAAGCGGGAGAGTTTTGGAATATCTATAAACTTGATGTGGTTGTTATTCCTACTAATAAACCTATTGTTCGTGAAGATTGGGAGGATTTGGTGTTTAGGACAAAAAGGGAAAAATACAATGCTACAATTGATACTATTAGTGAGTTAATATCAGAGGGAAGGCCTGTCCTTGTTGGTACAACATCGGTTGAAATATCTGAATTGCTTAGCAGGATGCTTAAATTAAAAAACATCAAGCATAATATCCTCAATGCAAAACATCACCAGAGAGAAGCCCAGGTTGTAGCTGAGGCCGGGAAGGCCGGAGCAGTTACTATAGCTACTAATATGGCAGGACGTGGTACTGATATTAAACTTGGGCCCGGAGTTGTAGAATCAGGTGGCTTGGCGATTCTCGGAACAGAAAGACATGAGTCAAGAAGAGTTGACAGGCAGCTTAGAGGTAGAGCCGGAAGACAAGGTGACCCCGGCTCATCGCAGTTTTTTGTTTCCCTCGAAGATGACTTAATGAGGATTTTTGGCTCTGATAGAATAGCCAAAATAATGGATAGAATGGGATATAAAGAAGGAGAGGTTATTCAACATTCTATGATTACCCGTTCTATTGAAAGAGCTCAAAAAAAGGTTGAAGAAAACAACTTTGGAATCAGGAAAAGGCTGCTTGAGTACGACGATGTTATGAATGCACAAAGAGAAGTTATTTATAAAAAGCGTAAAAACGCACTCTTTGGTGAAAGGCTTGCCGTTGATCTTGCAAATATGATGTATGACCTGTGTGAGCAAACTATTATTGAATACCAGGATATTGGAGATTTTGAAGAGTTTAAATTTGAACTTATTAACAAGGGTGATGACGCTAAAAACGTACAAATTAAGGATTTTAGCAATGACTTTGTGATAATTCATAATATAAAGTCTGTAAC
>PWND01000232.1 GCA_003557965.1 Bacteroidales bacterium
AGCTTTTTGTTTAATCTTTTCAGCGTCAATACCTTTTCCGTCATCTTTAATTTGCAGATAAACGTTTGTACCTGAATAATAAGCTTTAAGGATAATTTGCCCTTTAGCCGGCTTTCCTTTTTTCAGCCTTTCTTCAGTATCCTCAATGCCGTGATCAATGGCATTTCTGAAGATATGCATCAGCGGGTCGGTAAGCCCTTCGATTATACTTTTATCAAGTTCGGTTTCGGTCCCCTCAGCAATGAATTGTATTTCTTTGTTTAGCTCATTAGACAGGTCTCTAACCAGCCTTTTAAACCTGATCATTATAGTTTCTATTGGTATCAGGCAAATTTCAAAAGTGTTATCACGCAATTGTCTTGAAAGCTTTTCTATATTTTCGGCAATTCCTGTAAGTTCAGGAATGTTGTTATTTTCAGCAAACAGGCTTAAACTGGCTTGTGTTGTTACCAGTTCACTTACAAGGTTCATCAGGTCGTCCAACTTATCGGATGATACCCTTATATTGCTAATAGTTGCCCTTTTTGTCTGGCCTGACAAATCAGGATCAATTATATTAGATTCATCTTCCTGCTCTTTTTCTATTATTGATTCTGCAATTTTTATAATTTTTTCTGTATCAGACCATTCTTCGTCAGAAATTATTTCGCTGAGATGATTTGTAAACTCTGTTTTTGCCAGTATATTGGAATTGCAAATTTTTATAATTTCAACCTCACACTGATCTTCAACAAAAATGAAAACATCTTTAATGTCATCAGTGGTTTTTTCTGTAGAAAGCAATACCTCCCATGCTACGAAGCATTTTTCAGGGTCAAGTTGTTTAAATTCAGGCAAGAAGTTAAGCTTAACAAATGCTTTACAATGGCCAAGTGTATGCATTTCATCAATTAGTAGTAAAGGGTTTGTGCCATTACTGAAAATATCTTTCCCTGGCTTAACTTTTACATAGAATGTTGGAAAGCTTTCAGGTTTCTCTACTACCGGCTTCTGTGCCGGATTTTTTTCATCAATATGGTTAACGTTTTTGCTTTCAGCATCTTTACCGGAACTTATTTGATGAATTTTCGACAATAATAATTCATGATTTTTTAATTCTTTATCAGATAAGGTTTCATCTTTTTCAAGAAGAAGTTTAAGGTGATCAACAGATTGCAGGGTGACACTAAGAATTTCTTTATTAAGAGCAAGGTCGCCATTACGAATGAGGTCGTAAATTGTTTCAAGCTCGTGTGTGAACGCGTCCGTTTTCTGAAAGCCAAACATCGAGCTGCCGCCTTTAAGCGAGTGCATAATTCTGAAAACCTCTTCAATACACTTTTTGTCTCCGTAGTTTTCTTCCAGTACTAATAATGCATTTTCCAGGCTGTTAATTAAATCCTGGGCTTCTTCGAGAAACTTCTTTTTAAACTGTTCCATTTATCTAACTACTTTACTAATTGCTGCTAATAGTTTTTCGGGCACAAAGGGCTTTACAATCCAACCTGTTGCCCCGGCATTTTTTGCCTCCATTTTTTTTGCTTGCTGAGATTCTGTTGTTAAGAATAAAATGGGAGTAAACTTGTAATCTTCTTTGTTTCTAACTTCTTTTATCAGCTCTATTCCATTCATTTCAGGCATGTGCAGGTCAGTAACCAGCAAATCAACTTTGCTGCCATCGAAATACTTTAATGCATCCTTGCCGTCAACAGCTGATAAAACTTTATGCCCTGCATTTTTCAGGGTAAAGCTTACTACTTCCAAAATGCTCTCAGAATCATCAACAATTACAATTGTTTTTTCCATGATATTTTATTTTACGATTTACAATTTGTCATTTCAATATTTTTTTAATCGCAGAAATCAGTTTTTCAGGCATAAATGGTTTTATTATCCAGCCTGTAGCTCCTGCTTCCTTAGCTTCCATCTTTTTACTGTGTTGCGATTCTGTTGTTAAATACAATATTGGTGTGTATTTATACTCATTAATTTTTCGAACTTCTTTAATTAGTTCTATACCATTCATTTTTGGCATGTGCAGGTCAGTAATAATCAGGTCAATGTGCTTCCCGTCAAGGTGTTTTATAGCTTCTGTACCATCATCTGCTGATAAAACGTTATAACCTGATTTTTCTAAAGTAAAATTTACGACTTCTCTTATGCTTTCAGAGTCATCTACTATAAGTATTGTTTTAGTCATATTTTTGTTTTTTTTATAATTATTTTCCCGGGTATGTAATTCCGGCATTTGCAAGCAACTGCTTCATATCATAAGGCAGATCCATTATTATTTTTACACTTTTCCCGGCATCCCTGATAATGCTTCTTCTGTATGATTCAATTATCTGAATAAATGAGATATCTATACCTGTAATGCCTCTGGCATTGATAACAAGGTTTTCAAAATTGTTGGTAATGTCAGTTAATTTGCTTTTTATTTCTTTGGCACTTTGAAGTGTTAAGCTGCCCGTAAGAGTAACCTCAAGTGTTTCACTGCCTTTATCAGATTTTTTTTCAATATTATAATCGAATTGTTTCATCGTTATGTTGTTTTTGGTTTAATTGCATTATTGCAAACCGGTATTCATAATTTTAGAAAAATTCTACATCATTGCCATCCTGGCTTTCTTCATCCTCTTTCTCCCCAGGATTTTGATTTTCCATTAATTTTGATATTGTTTTGTTATGAATAATTCTTTCTGTTTTCATTGTATAGTATTCCTCAAGTTTCTTAAGGTTACTTTCATTATCTTCTGTATTTATGTCAGAAAGCTGGCCATTATTAACAAACTTGCTAATACTATTAAAACTGTTTATTATTTCATCAATTGATTTTTCGAAGTATTTGTAGTATTTTGCTTCTTTTATCGCATTATTGTTCTTACTGATTATGTCGTAGCTGCTCTGATTAGCCTCATTTTTGTTGATATTAATTATTTTCATCATCTCTTTAATATCAAGCAGTTTTTCATTGGCATTATTAATTATAATCTGAATGGACTCCATGCCGTTATTTGCGTTATTAAATTTGTTGTTATTGGCATTTACCAATGATAAAGATTCAACAGTTTGCTTAAGCTGCTCTTTTAACTTGCTTTTCTCAAAACGATTGTCGGAGAATAGTTTTAATAACTGCTGTGCCTGAGATGATTTTTCTTTGTTAGCATCAACAATAAAATTTCCTTTATTTATTTTATCAACAATTAATTTTTCGATTTCATTATCCAAAATATCAGCACTAATAAATTCTTCTTTAAGGTGCAAAAGCAAATTTGTAGCGCTGGCTGATTCCGTAATTAGTGTATCTATTTCGCTATTGTTGCTGTCGCATTTGTCAAGAGACATGCTTAAAAGCTTAACTAAGTTGTCAATGTTAATTTCTTCTCCCTGGTGCTTAAATACCGACAGAGATTCAAAAACCCTTGCGGCTTCAGTCATTTTCCTGCCAATGTCATTCATCTTATCAGTGATGTGGCTAATAGCTTGCTGAAACTCATTGTTGGCATGCAGTAATTGTGCAGTTTGAATTTCTGATATCTTGGGAATTTGTACTATGTATGTTAAAACCTTGTCAGACTGACTTTCAGAACCGTCCAAATTATTAAGATCTTCAATTATTGCTTTATGTGATTTTTGGACATGCTCCATCTTTTGGCGGATAATGTCATGATATTGCAGGTTTGTGATTATGCTTTCAACATTTTGAGAACTCTGCTTTGATAAATCATTGATTTTCTCCCGGCTTTTAAGGTCTGTTTTGCTTAGCTTTTCTAATATCTCAAGTTTATTTTGTATTCTGTCAATGTTTTTTATTATTTGCTTTATTATGTTATCCATTATTAATGCCAGCTTGTCGCTAATTGTTCTGACTTTTGTTTGTATTTGAGAAAGCTTTTCATCAAACGGATAACAAATAATTTTTATCTTATTAATTGTATTTTCTATTGTGTTGCTTTCTTCTTTTGTAAAATATTTTTCGGAATTGTCAAAGAAAGAATATGTTAGTTTTATATTTGAAAACAATAATTTTAAAACACATAGATTCTGAATAAAGTTATTTACAGGGATTGGAATCATATTCAAATTCGCCCAGGCAATATCCAGGTGTTTGTATGATGTTTCAATATTTGCCTCAAGCTCATTCAGCTTTTTCTTAAGCTTAATAAAGTCATTTTTGATGCTTTTGATTTTCTTTAGGTTACCTTTTTCTCCTATTATATCAAAAGATTCATTGCTTTTTTCGGTAATAGTTTTTGCTTTTTTAAAATTATCTTTAAGCGCTGCATTTAATGACATAAAATCACTTGAAGAGCATTTATGCAGGTCAATAATTTTTAAATCAATTTGCGAAAATATTTTGAGAATATCTGCTAATGACATTGATTCGTTTTTAGTACTCTTGTCTAAATTATTCTGCATGTTAAATTATTTGTAGTAAAACATTTAATTGTATTAAAAAAGATTTGCCGGTAGTTTCGAATACAAAGAAAAGTTATAAGAAAGTATTGATTAGTAGTAAGTTTACTATTTCGTAACAGGTAATATTGCCTGTTTTTTATAGGTGATAGTAATTGTATAATATTATATAATTGTTTAATTTGTTGACTGCCAGTTAGTATTTGGCGGGGTTTAAATCTTTACTAAGAGGTTATTAATTGTAAAACTAACCAGGGAGGTAGTATTATTAAATCCGGACTTTTTCAGCATACTGTTTCTGTGCCCATCCACAGTTCTTGGGCTAATATTTAGTTTTGCTGATATTTCTTTTGAAGATAGCCCAAGGCAAATCAATTGCAAGACATCGAGTTCGCGATTTGTAAAAGACTTTGCTATTTTTTCTGCATTAGTATTTTTTTTGGTGCTTTTAACTTTTGTCATAGCTACTTTAACCATGTTACTGCAAAAGTATGCGCTTCCTTCCATAACATTATTAATGGCATTTTCCAATTCTGTTTTTCCTACATTTTTCAGCATATATCCAACAGCTCCGGCATCCATTAAATCATCAAGGTATTCATATTCCTCGTACATGCTTAATGCAATTATTTTCATACCGGGATAAAGAGATAAAGCTTTTTTTGTAGCTTCAATACCATTCATTACGGGCATTTTTATGTCCATAAAAACAATATCGGGAATGTTTCCTTTTAGTTTTTTCAGAAAGTCTTTGCCATTCGAAGCTTCTCCGATTACCTTAACATTATCAATTTCACTAATAAGGCCTTTTAAACCATTTCGGAATATGCTATGATCATCAACAATAAAAACGGTTATTGGCATAATAGTATTTTTTAGTTAAGTAATCAGTATAAAAATATAAAGATATAAATTTTCACAAAGAAGTAAAAACATATAATTGAGTATAATTAATTTTAAAAAAGAAGTATTTTTTAACTATTTAAGCAACAAGGTTTTTCGAATCGCTATTTTATTAACACTAAACTAATGAGCCCACTCCGAAAAGTCCTAAAATGCTGATTTTTATTCTTTTCACCTCTTGCCCCTAAAGGGAATGCCTAAAAATCAACATTTTAGCAAAGTTTCTTTTAGGGGATTTAGGGGTAAAAGGACTTTTCGGAGTGGAGTCACTAATTGGTTAATAAATTTGCCTGTTAGTTAATTGGTTTTACGGGAACCTCAATTTTAATAATAAAACCTTTGTCTTTGCTTGCCGGGAAATTTACTGATCCGTTTATTGATTTTATACGGCTTAAAATATTTTTCAATCCTAATCCGGCTTTTTTACTACTTGAAAGATAGTTTACGATAGAAAAACCTTTTCCGTCATCTTTGTATGTTACATAAATAGAATTATGTCTTTTAGTTATTACAATATCAATGTTTTGGGCATTTGCATGTTTTAAGGTATTGTTAATTAATTCTGTAATGCTTCGGTAAAGAATTATTCCGGTATCAGTGGGAATATCTCCTACTTTAATTGAACTTCCGGTTATGTTGATACTAAATTGCTTCAGAAGGTTTAATTTATCAATAAAAGAATTTAATGCTCTTGATAGCCCGTATTTATTTAATAGCTGGGGCATTAAATTATTGGAAATTATTCTGATTTGGTTAATAGCATCAGTTACTAATTCGTTACAATAAACGAGCAGTTTTTCATCTTCCTCTGGAATATTTTTCCTTGAGCGTATTCTTTCGAGGTACATGTTAATTCCTGATAACAAAGGGCCTATGCCATCATGTAATTCTTCAGAAAAATGCTTCTTTTCTTTTTCTTCAGTATCAATAATGGTCTTCATCAGCAGGTTCTGGTGCTTTAATAAATCCGTAATATCTCTTGCTACACCAAATATCTCATAGGCTTTATTGTTTTTGTATTTTACCTTTATCCTTGTTTCAAAAGTCTTTGTTTCTGCTTTAGAATTAACAATATCCACATTAATGGAAACCTGCTTTTTTTTGCTTTTAAAATTATTTGTTAGTGTTTCCTTTACCCTTTTTACACAATCCTTTTTAATTATTTCAGTATAATTTGTGCCGGGCATTATGTTGTATCCTAACTGTTCTGTAAATTCAGTATTTACATTTATTATGTTGCCACTGTTATCTGCTATAAAAACAATGTCTTTAACATTATTGAAAATCTCCATAAACTTTTTTTCGCTGAGCTTTTCCTTTTCTTGTGCTTCCAGCTTTTGTATGTAGCTTGCTAATATTTCTTTTACTGTTCTAAGCAGGTTAACTTCTTCATTGAAAAAAGGATTATTCTCATTTCCTTTTTCAGGAATAGTGCATACAGTAATAGTAGTTTTTCCTAAAGACTTTGTATAAAAGCTTTCTAAAATTTTATGTTTTGTATTTTTAAATTTTGTTGATTTTTTATTTAAGTAATCACTACTGATTTTTATATAAGTTTTGTCCGGATTTTGAAATGCATGAGGCAGAAATTTTACAACCTGGTCAAAAAAATCTGGTACACCGGCTTTTGACCTGTAAACCATTTTTGAAAAGTTATTAATAAAAGTCAGTTCTTTTACCCTTTCTATTAATAACTTATTAAACCTTTCCTTTTCTTTCTCAAGCACTACGCTTTTTGTATTATCTCTTGCAACACCAATTACAATGTTTTCATCTTTATAGGGAATAAAGTCCCACAAAAACCATTTTTCTGTATCGTCTTTGCATATAAACCTGTTTTCGAAGTGTAGAATTTTTTCTCCGCTATATGCGTTATCCAACGCATTATTGGTTTTTTCAACATCTTCCTTATTTAAAAATTCAACACATTGTTTTGAAAGCAACTCTTCTTTTTTCCAACCTGTGTTTTTATACCAGGTTGGGTTTACATCTTTAATAAGCCCATCATATCCAATAATGCATAGCATGTCATTAGTATTAATAAAAATTCTTTCGTAATTTTTAAGAATTTCTTCATGTTTTTTTCTTTCTGCAACGTCACACATCATGTCAGCAAGTTGAGCAACCAGCCTAACATCAGTTTTTTTGTAATCAACATCTTTATTCCCAACACCAATTATTGCATGTATCCTTTTATTACGAATAACAGGTACAGCCAAATACCTGGAAATTTTTACATGTCCTTGTGGCAGCCCCTTTTTGTGCGGTAATGATTCGTAATCATTATGAATAATTGCTTTACGTTTTTTAATACAATCTGTCCATACACCGGCTTTAACCAATGGGTAATGTTTATCATATTCTTTCTCCACAAAACAGAATTCCTTTTCAGTACGCTCTGACCATTGACTGATTGTTATTTCTCCTTTTTCTTCATTATAAAAATGGTAAAAACCTACTTTGCTCTTTGTTAATAACTCTGCTTCTTTTAGGGTTTGCTTTAGTAATTCCTCGGTTGAAAGTGATTCAGCACCCTCCATTAGTTTAAACCTTGCTTTTAAAAGCATTTCGTTTAGTTTACGATCGGTAATATCTTCAACAAATCCCTCGTAAAAGCTGATGTTGCCATTATCATCATAAACGACATGTGCACTTTCAGTAATATAAATTGTTTCACCTGTTTTAGTTTTCCAGGAAGACTCTCTGCAAATGATTTTTCCTGCTTTTTCTATTTCTTCTTTAAATTCTGTTCTTGAGTAAATATTGTCATATCCTTCCTTTTCAAGGTTGCGGCCAGCAACCTCTTCAAAAGATTTATAACCCATCATTTTCAATAATGCGGGATTAGCTAATAGTATTTTCCCATCCGGGGTAGTTCTGTATATCCCAACTGTCGCATTTTCATACAAACCTCTAAAACTTTCTTCGCTTTCAAGCAGGGCTTGTTCAGCTTGTTTTCTTTTTGTAATATCTCTAAGAATACCCCACATTCCTACAGGCTTGTCATCTTCCATTACTACCTTTACTTCATCGTAGAGCCAAATATAGCTGCCATCTTTTCTTTTAAAGCGGTATTCAAATTCATGGCTTATTCCTTCTTCTGTGCATTCGCGGCAATAATTAGAAGCCCATTCCCTGTCATCTTCATGCAAGCGATTAAGCCAAAAATCATAATCAGTCCACTCTTGCGGTTCATAACCCAGCATTTTTTTGGTTTGGGGAGATACAAAAGTCCACTGGTTGTTAATAATGTCAAATTTCCAGAATATGCTATCTATGTTTTCAATTAATTCGCTGTATTTCTCTTCACTTTGTCTAAGGGAGTTTTCCGCATTTTTATCTTCAGTAATATCTCTTATATAATGCATGTACAGATCATCAGACAGCGGTGCCCAATGTCCTTCATACCATTTTCCTCTGTACTCTACTTCAATGTTTTGTGTTTCACCGGTTTTCCACATTTCATCAGCCTTGCAAAAAGGGCAAGGGGCATTGCGCATTGCACTGGTACCAAAGCAGGTTTTGCCGGGTACAGCTCCAGCTCTTGTGGCTGCCTTGTTTGAGGCTACTATTTCTCGAGTATCTTTTTTTAGTACTAAAGCCAGGTAGCCGGGTATATCATCGAGTAAGTGTTTACGAAACAGAGATTCTTTCTTGAAATATTTCTCGGCACCAAGCTTTTGTAAGAATAACCCTATCTGCTGAGCAAAAATTTCCCATAGCGATTCATTTTTTAAGGTTTCGCCTTCATGCATTATAACGGTAAAATCGCCTAATACCCGTTCTTCTTTCATTATTTTTATTACCGCTATTTCACCTGCTTTAAAAAAGCTTTCAATCAGTGCGATTGTTTTTTTCGGGAAAGCTTCGCCTGTTAAATCACTTATTTTTTTAAACTTTGTAATTTGCTTATCCTGTATTTTTTTTGACCTTACCGGGTCGTATTTCCATTTTTTGCCTGTAAGTTCAAATCCGAAAATTTCAGAGGCTTTTTTTATATGTTTGCCAATGCCTGATATAGCAACTGTTATAAAATCTTTGCCATTGTCATCAATAATATTTAATGCAATATATTTAGCATTCGTTATAGCCAGTAAGTCATCACATATTTTTTGGTAGTCAGGCTCTTCGTCATCTTTTTCTAAAAAATATTTCGATGTGTTACTTATAAATTTTTCCTGGGTTATATCAGTAAATATGGTAGTAAAATAATATTTCTCATTAGAGTATGCATTAACCTTGTACCATTTTTTTAAGGGTTCGGAGTACTGTTCAAACTCTGCTTTACCGCCTTTAATAGCTAAGTTCCCGTAATAACCAATCCAGTCAAAATCACCTTTTTCAGCTATCCCGGGAATTGTTTCCGTTACCTTTTTATTAAGTATTTCTTTTGCTTTTAATCCTGTAAGATCTTCAAAAGCCGGATTAACATCAAGAAATTCATAATCAACAGCCTTGCCTTCTTCGTTAAGTATTAATTTATGGTAAGCGTAGCCAAAGGGCGCTTGCTTTAAAATATCTTTATGCAGATTCTTATCCATAATTTAAAATTTGGATTAATAAAGAGGTATAGATTAAAAAAAAACTGAACAATAACAGAATTAGTCAAACAATTCCTTAAGAACTGATTCAAACTTTTCTTCAGTGAAAGGTTTGGTTATTATAGCACTGTAATCATACTTGTCATAATCACGAAAATAGCTGAAGGTTCCATGTGAAGAAATAATAATAACCGGAATGTTGTTTTTCCCGGGAGGTAATTCTTCACGAATGCACTGTAAAGTTTCGAAGCCGTTCATTTTAGGCATTTCTACATCAAGCAGAATTACATCATAATTATTAGCAAATACTCTTCTGAAAGCATCTTCACCATCAACAGCTTCATCGTAAGTATGGCCGAGGTTTTTTAATATCTGGGTAATCCTCAGCCTGTTGGTGTACATGTCGTCGGCAATTAGAAACTTCATATTTGATTATTTATATTCGTTTACTTTGATTTCACCTCTCAATACTTTATAGCCATTTTCTGCAAGAGCATTCATTTCGTTTTCGCCGGGGAAAACAATTACGTCGCCCAGGTGCATTACCCTGTTCATAATTTCATCAATCAGAAACTGGCTTTGTGCAAGCCCGCCTGTAATTAATATTGCAGCAACATCCCCTAAAAGCACAGTACTTAAAGCTCCTATTTCTTTTGCCACCTGGTAAGCGATGGCTTTGTATATTAGCTCAGCTTTTTCATCGCCTTCATTTACTTTTCTTTCAATTTCAATGGCATTGCTTGTTCCAAGATATGCCTTCATTCCTCCTTGCTTATAAATCTTAAGCATTAGCTCATCTTTAGTATATTTGCCTGAATAGCAAAGGTCTATTAACTGCCCAACTGGTAGTCCGCCAGTTCTTGCGGGCGACATTGGCCCGTCACCGTTTAATCCATTATTTACATCAATGATTTTTCCCTTTTTGTGAGCTCCCACAGAAATGCCGGACCCTAAATGTGCAACTATTACATTTACATCATTGTAGTTTTTTCCTTTTGTATTAGCATAACTTTTAGCTACTGTTCTCTGGCTTAATGTATGCATTATACTTTTTCTGCTGATTTCTGGTAATCCGGAAATTTTTGCAATATCATCAAGCTCATCAACACATGCCGGATCAACAATAACCGCTTGTATGTCGTGTTTTGATATTTTTGCAATTTCTTCCGCAATAAGTACTCCAAGGTTTGATTCATGCTCGGCCATCGGTTGAGAAAGGTCTTTTATCATTGCATCGTTTACTTTGTAAACGCCACCTTGCATGGGCTTTATTACGCCTCCTTTACAAACAATTATTGAAATATCGTTTACATCAATATCTGCTTTTTGTAATTCATTAAGGACAGTATTTTTCCTGAAATTGTACTGTTCCCTTGGGAATTTGAATTTTGACAGTTCTTCAGATGAGTGCCTCACTGTTATTGAAAAAATCTGCTCCCTGTTTGAATGAACAGATAGCCTTGTTGTTTTTGAGGCAGTTTTAAGGCATAAAATTAACTGTTGCATAAGCTTTTGGTGATTGGTTTGTATATAATAATTTGAACTTTTTTATCTATAGGCCTAGTGCATTTGCTACTATTTCGGCAACATCGTAATTATATATTTCCTCTTCTTTATTTTTATATTTCAGGCCGTCAGTAAGCATTACCATGCAAAATGGACAAGATGATGCAATTAAATCGGCTTTCGTATCGAGAGCCTCTTCTGTTCGCTCAATAAAAACTTCTTTTTTTCCTTCTTCGGCTTCTTTAAACATTTGTCCTCCACCTGCACCACAACATAAAGCTGAGGCCTTATTTCTTTTCATTTCAACAAGCTTTGCCCCCAATCCGGTTATTACATCCCTGGCAGAGTCATAATCTTCATTGGCTCTTCCCATATAGCATGGGTCATGATAAGTGATGAGCTTTGTTATGTATTCGTTGTTTTTTACTTTGATTTTACCTTCGTCAATAAGCCCTTTAAGGAATTGAGTGTGGTGAATTACTTCATAATTTCCGCCCAGCTCAGGGTATTCATTTTTAAAAACATTATAACAATGCGGACATATTGTTATAATCTTTTTTACATTATAAGAATCCATAACCTCTATGTTCATCAATGCCATCATCTGGAACAGCATTTCATTGCCGGCTCGACGTGCGGGGTCGCCTGTACATCTTTCTTCATTCCCCAAAACTCCAAAGTCAATATTCTGGTGCAATAAGATTTTTGCAAATGCCTGAGTTACTTTTTTATACCTGTCATCGTATGCTCCGGCGCATCCAACCCAAAAGAGATATTCGGGAGATTTGCCTGCTGCTTGCAAATCAGCCATTACCGGAACTTTTAATTCGCTATTTTCCATAATTCTTTTTTAACTGGATTTTTTCTTTAAATTTTCTGCCCATAACATTCTGTCTTCTGCAGAATATTGCCATGGAGCACCATTATTTTCAATATTAGCAAACATTGTATTAAGAGGCCCCGGTGCAGAGCCTTTTTCTAATACAAGGAATCGTCTTAGTTCAAGAATAATAGCCAGCGGGTCAATATTTACCGGGCATTCTTCTGTGCATGCGTTGCAAGTTGTACACGCCCAAAGTTCTTCCTGCGATATCTGGCTTAATAAGTCTTTGCCATCATTAAACTCTTTTCCTTGTTTTAGTACCTTACTTCCAATTTCTTCGACCCTGTCCCTTAAGTCCATCACAATCTTTCTTGGAGAAAGTTTTTTCCCTGTAATGTTTGCAGGGCAAGCAGAAGTACATCGCCCACACTCTGTACAGGAAAATGCATCTAACAGGTTCTTCCAGTAAAGGTCTTGTGCGTCTTTTGCTCCAAACTGGCTCATTTCCTCAGCAGGAGGCGGCACATCTGCTGAAGGGTTTAGCATAAGCTTTACTTCATTGGTAATTGATGGCATATTCATTATTTTTCCAAGCGGATCAAATTTTGTGTAATAAACATTGAAAAATGAGAAAAACATGTGCAAATGCTTGGAAAATGTTATGTAATTCATAAACACCAAAACACCAATTATATGAAACCACCATGTAAGTCTTTCTATAAATATTAAAGAAGAGTCTGACATTCCTGCAAATAAAGGCTGGAGATAGCTGCTAACAAGAAAAACTCCTAACTCCGGGAAATACTCATGGCCTCTCGACTGTAAAATCCCATCAGCGGTGTTCATAATTAGTATAGAACTCATAAGAAAAATTTCAAATAACAAGATGATGTTGGCATCAGTTCTTGGCCAGGTTGTCATCTCTTTGCTCCAGAAGCGCTTTAGCCTAATAACATTTCTTCTGATAAGGAAAACAACACAGGTTATTACTACAGCCAGCGCAAAAACTTCAAATGCTGAGATCAGTAAAGGATATATATCACCTAAAAATGCTAAAGACCTGTGTGTTCCAAAAATACCATCAACAACTATCTCCAGCATTTCAATGTTTACAATAATAAATCCCCAGAATAAAATGGCATGAAGAAACCCTACTAAAGGATTTTTAAACATTTTTGATTGTACTACTGCAATTTTTAGTACCCGTACAATTCTTTGAAACCTGTATTTTAGTTTTAAAGGCTTGGCTATTTTAATATACTTATATATTCTGTAGAGCCTGTAAATAAACAAGCCAATACCAAAAACAAATGCTAACGTAAAGATTATTTGCTCAATCATGAGTGAAAAATTTAACAGTATTAAAGATTTATTTATAAGCCGGAATATCTGTGATATCGTGGCCTGTAATTAAGAGATGTATATCATGGGTGCCCTCGTATGTGATTACAGATTCCAGGTTCATCATATGCCTCATAATAGGGAAGTCACTCGTAACTCCCATTGCTCCAAGAACTTGTCGGGCTTCTCTTGTAATATCGAGAGCAATTTTAACATTATTTCTTTTTGCCATAGATATCATTTGCGCTGTGGCTTTGTTGTCATTTTTTAATACACCCAGCCTCCACGCCAGCAGTTGGGCTTTTGTAATTTCTGTGACCATTTCAGCAAGTTTCTTTTGCTGTAGCTGAAATGAGCCTATATAACGATCAAATTGCTTTCTTTCAAGTGAATACCTTAATGCGGTGTCGTAGCACTCAGAGGCAGCACCAATAACTCCCCATGCAATTCCGTACCTGGCTGAGTTTAAGCACATAAGCGGTGATTTAAGCCCTTTGCTTTTTGGTAAAAGGTTCTCTTTAGGCACTTTTACATCATCAAAAACAAGTTCGCCAGTTACTGAAGCGCGCAGCGACCATTTCCCATGGGTTTCAGGTGCGGAAAGCCCCTCCATGCCTTTTTCAACAATAATACCCCTTACAATTCCTTCTTCGTCTTTTGCCCATACAATACCAATATCAGCAATTGTGGAATTCGTTATCCACATTTTTGCTCCATTCAACAAATAATGGCTTCCTTTATCTTCAATTTTAGTAATCATGCTTCCGGGGTCTGAACCATGATTTGGTTCAGTAAGCCCAAAACATCCAATTAGCTCAGCACTGGCTAATTTTGGTAAATATTTCTTCTTTTGCTCATCTGCGCCAAAGGCAAATATCGGGTACATCACTAAAGATGTTTGAACCGAAGCTGTTGACCTTACTGCGGAATCACCTCTTTCAAGTTCCTGCATTATTAAACCGTAGCTGATATAGTCGAGCCCCGCACCGCCATATTCTTCAGGAATAAATGGCCCGAAAATGCCGTTTTCTCCCATCTTTTTTATAAGGTGCATAGGAGCTTCATGCTTAAGGTTTGCTTCTTCAATAATTGGCTTAACTTCTCTGTTTACCCAGTCGCGAACTGAATCACGGATAATTTTATGTTCATCTGTTAAAAGCTCATCAATAAGGTAGTAATCAGGATGTTTGTAATGACTTGTGCTCATGTATGTAAGTTTTTGTTTACTTTTTAGTAATTAATTATTGGTACTATTCAACAATGATGGCAAAATTATAATATTTATACGAAAATAGAACACTTATTTAAAAGAATATTCCGAAACAATAGCCATGCTGTTAGATGTTTCCTGCTATTAAGTTTTTTAACTTTATCAAAAAATTGAACTAAAGTACTGTATTAAATAATATAGTAGTGGCAAAGTTATTATACTTAATACTGTGGATACAAAAACATTCTCCGTGGCTAGCATTTCATCGGCTTTAAACCTTTTTGCAAGTATCACGATAATTGCCATACATGGCATCCCGGCCTGAAGAATAACTACTGACATAGCAATATTATTAATTTCAAATGGCATAAAAGCAGTTGTTAAGTTTATCAGAAATATCATGATAAAAGGTATTAGCAACAGCTTGTTGAAACTAAGTAAAAATATATGTTTTTTCCCGGCAATGCTTTTTAAGTTGGCTTTTGCAAGTAAAGCACCAATATACAACATTGCCAGGTAATTTGTTGTTTTTCCCAGCCCGCCTAAAGAACTTTGTAAAATATCAGGAAGCCTGATGTTCAACATCATAAAAGTAATACCTAAAATAAATGCTATTGTGTTTGGGTTGAATAAATGTAAAAGCCTTTCTTTTTTTGAGATTTTTTTATTGCTGTTAAGCATATATACTCCCGCTGTCCATAGAATTGAACTGGATACAACAAAAACAAAGCTTGCATAAAAAATACCCTGTCCGTCAGGAAATAAAGCACTTAATAGCGGGAAGCCCAAAAAACCATGATTGCCGAAAATTGTATGTAAAACATGGATTTTGTTAGATTTTTCCTCCAGTTTGAAAGCGCTTGCGGAAAGTTTTCCGGTTATATACAGTAAAAAAAATGCAATATATGCATAAATTATTACCATTGCAGCATTTTGCAACAGTTCGCTGGTCGCTTCCATTGCAGCAAAAGATGTCAGGATGTTTAGCGGAAGCGTAATATTAAAAACAATTTTTGCAATACCGTCACGTAAACTCTCTGATATTATGCCGATTTTTGCTGCTATTAAGCCCACAACACTAACTAATCCCAGAATTAATATCTGGTTAATTATAATTTCAGTTTGCATCTAAAACCCGATATTTTGAGTGATTATCAAATTTTCAAAATTATTAAAAAGTTTATTGTTATAGATATTTTAATGATTTTATAATTGAAAAAAAATATCAATTTTGCAATTTTTATTTTACAAATAAAATATTAATGACAAATAATTGCAAAAGTACGAAATTGTATTTTGCTCCTTTTCAGGGTATTACAGATCATTTGTACCGTAATGCTTATGCTCAATGTTTTATGGGAATTGACGAGATGTACACACCATTTGTATCAGGTACCGGTACGTATAACGTAAACCCATCAAAACTAAAAGATTTTTTGCCGTTTGAGAAAAATTTAGTTTCTGTAGTACCACAAATATTAAGCAATAACGCTGATGAAATTATTGCTTTTGCCGGCTCTGTTGAAATGCTTGGTTATAAACATATAAACTGGAATGTTGCTTGTCCTTTTTCAAGAATTGCCAATAAAATGCGAGGAAGTGGATTACTTTCCAGCCCTGACTTGCTTAAATCTATTCTTGACAAGGTTTTTGAAAGTATAAGTATTGATTTTTCAGTAAAAGCCAGGCTTGGGTATCAAAACGAAGATGAAATATTTAAAGTTTTAGAAGTTTTAAATGATTATCCAATTAAGCATATAGCAATACATTGCCGTACTGGAGTTCAGTTGTACAGTGGCAAAGCAAGGCCGGAGCTGTTTAAAAGCTGCATTAAAATTTCAAAGCATAACCTCATTTATAATGGCGATATTTATAATCTTGGCCAGTACGAAAAGTTTAAAAATTTATTGCCTGAACAGGAAGAATGGATGTTGGGGCGGGGAGTTCTTATAAATCCTTTTTTACCTTCAGAGATTAAAGGCAAAAATATCTCAGATGACAAAAAAAGGGAGTTATTGAAAAAATTTCATAATATTTTGTTTACTTCAATTTGCTCAACTCACTCGTCATCTGCAAAAATTTCAGGCCGAATGAAAGCCGTTTGGTATTATATGTCGGGTGTTTTTGAAGATGGAGGTTCTGTATTTAACAGTATTAAAAGAGTAAAAACTATTGAAGAATACGAAAAAGTTGTTGAAATTGTTCTGAATTCGCAGTTCTCAGACAGCAAACAGCAGTCAGAATATTTTAATAATTCCATAAAACATAAAGGAAGTTTAACATCTAAATAATTGTCTATTTAAAAAAAATAAGTTTACTTTACCATTCGAAATTTAATCACGGAAAATGAAATTTGCCAAGAAGAAGCCCAGACTTATAGTAGCACTTATTCCTGTTATTTTTCTTACTTCATTAATATCTATAAACGTATTCATATTTGGGGATGATTCATTATCAGGTTCTAACCAGATAGTGTTAGTATTATCTGCAGCAGTTGCCGGGGTAATTGCATTTTTACACGGCAGTACATGGGATAATTTATTAAAAGGGATTGTAAAGAGTATTGGCTCTGCAATGTCGGCAATATTAATATTGTTGCTAATTGGGGCTTTAGCCGGCACATGGCTGTTAAGTGGGATAGTACCTGCAATGATATATTATGGGTTACAAATACTCAATCCAACGGTTTTTCTTGTAGCAGCATGTGTTGTAAGTGCTATTGTATCACTGGCAACAGGAAGCAGTTGGTCAACCGTAGCTACTTTAGGTGTTGCTTTACTGGGTATTGGCAGAACCCTTGGTATTCCTGATGGATTAATTGGTGGCGCGATAATTTCAGGAGCATATTTTGGAGATAAAATGTCACCATTATCAGACACAACCAACCTTGCACCGGCTGTGGCCGGCACAGACCTGTTCAGGCATATAAGATATATGGCATTAACTACAGTGCCTTCAATTTCAATAGCACTGATAATATTTGCTATTTTGGGATTTACCCGCTCACAAGATGGCGCTATTAATGATGTTGAACCTGTTTTGTCAGCAATAAATGATGCGTTTTATATTTCGCCATTTTTGTTTATTGTCCCGGCCCTGGTTATTACATTGATTATCAGGAAAACACCTGCTTTACCGGCACTGTTAGTAGGTGTGCTCGCAGGGGCTTTGTTTGCATTAATATTTCAACCGCAGATCATCAGGCATGTTAGTGAAATGGATGACAGGTTTCATGTAGCCGCTTATATTGCAATTATGAAATCTATGTACACTGATATCAGCGTATCTACCGATAATGCCATGGTTAACAGCCTCCTGGAAACAGGGGGTATGAGGGGAATGCTAAATACTGTGTGGCTAATTATTTGTGCAATGATTTTTGGTGGTATTATGGAATCAAGTAAGCTATTGCACAGAATTACAGAGTCTGTTATTAAACTTGCACATAACACCGGTTCGCTTGTAGCATCCACAGCAGGCACATGTGTTTTTTTCAATGTTACGGCGAGCGACCAATACCTGAGCATTGTAGTTCCCGGCAGAATGTTCGCAGAAACTTTTAAGGAAAGAGGCCTTAAACCGGAAAACTTAAGCCGTACACTGGAAGATGGCGGTACCGTTACATCAGTGCTCGTGCCATGGAACACCTGCGGAGCTGCCCAGTCGAGTGTGCTGGGAGTACCTACAGTGGTATTCCTGCCTTATTGTTTCTTTAACCTGATAAGTCCTTTTATGACAATACTATACG
>PWND01000124.1 GCA_003557965.1 Bacteroidales bacterium
ACAGCGAAGATACCGAAGTTGATAATACAGAAATATCTCTTAGCGGAATAGAGCCGGGAATGTACTTTGTAAGGATTTATACCGAAAGTGGTATAACAATCAGAAAGTTGCAAATTGCAAGGTAGTATTCCGGTTTCAATAATTAATTAACTTTTTGAAAAGAGGCTGTGTCAAATGATGCAGCCTCTTTTCCTGTTATATGTATATGGGAAGTTATAGTGGATTGTACGGGGAGGGGGGTATTATATTAATTGCGAGTTCATGGCGTTCTTAGCGGTTTTAAGAAAAGTGGTTTAACCGCAATGTGCGCAGAGGTTTTCGCTATGGCCAGCTCAAAGCTCAAAGGTGAAAGGTGAGCGCTGCAAGCAATGATAATCAAAGACTAAATGGGTTAGACAAGAAAATCTCATATCCGAAATTTCCCATACCAAAAACCTCAAACCCCAAACCTGTTTTTTACCACAGTGTTACACTGAGTTCCTACACAAAGTTACACAGAGAAAAGTCTCTCATATCATATCCGACATCCGAAATCCGAAATCCGAAATCTCAAATCCCAAATCAACCAATCCACCATTTTCCCAATTAACTATTTTATCTGAGATCATTAATATAGGCACCAGGGAAATCATCTTTATTAAATGAAAACTTTTCATCAGAAATAGTAGGGTTTTTCTCAATATTATCAATATCGTAAGTAAAGGTACCTCCATGCCTGTCATAAGCAATAGAATAGACTATAATATGGCTTTGAGGGTCAAGAGCAAGCCTGTATTTGAAAAACGCCTGGGATACATCGGGAACTAAATCAATAATATCAACTCTTTTTCCATTATGAACATCCTGCCTGATAAAAGTAGCCCTGAAATGTTTTGTAAAATCTTCCAGGATTGCAGTAGGGGTAAGCTGCCCGTCAATATCATCAGCATAATTTATTTGAACCTCATCCATTTCATAAATATAGTTCCAAATAGTTTCACCATCAGAAATGAATACATTTCCTCCAACCTCCATAAAATACATTTTACCTTTATTATATAAAACACCTTGCATACTATCTTTAATATCCATTTCATTATTTTCCATTATATATGTAAAATGGATTTTAAGGGAGTTGTAAGAGCGTATTTTTTTACTGGCTTTCTTTACTAATTCACTTCCTTTCTTTTCATAGGGTGTTTGATGTTCCTGTGATAGTGCAGTAAAAGAGAAAACTGCTGCTGCAATTGTAATAAGTAAATTTTTCATTATGAGTTTACTTTATAGATGTATTAATCATTTCCTTTCAAAATCTGTTCCAAAGATAGTTCGTCTTTTATTCTGACTTCTCTTGCTTTACTACCTTCAAAAGGGCCTACTATACCGGCAGCTTCTAATTGGTCAATAATTCTTCCGGCTCTGTTGTAGCCTAATTTGAGTTTTCTTTGGAGTAGTGATGTGCTTCCCTGCTGAGTTGCAACAATTATTCTTGCAGCATCTTCAAACAACTCATCTCTTTCACCATTTTCCAGGCTTTCATAGTCATCTGTTTCATCTTCGCACTCGGGAAGAAGGAAAGATTCAGGATAAGCTCTTTGAGAACCAATAAAGTCGGTAATATCATCTATCTCAGGTGTGTCAATAAAGGCGCATTGCAGCCTGATAATATCGCTTCCAGTTGAAAGCAGCATATCTCCACGCCCTATTAGCTGATCTGCTCCGCCGGTATCTAAAATCGTACGTGAGTCAATTTTAGAAGTAACCCTGAAAGCAATCCGGGCAGGGAAGTTTGCTTTTATTGTTCCGGTAATTATGTTTACAGATGGCCTTTGTGTTGCAATTACAAGGTGAATCCCAATAGCTCTGGCCAACTGTGCCAGCCTTGTTATAGGTAGCTCAACTTCCTTACCTGCTGTCATTATCAGGTCGGCAAACTCATCAATAAACAATATAATATAAGGTAAATATTTATGGCCGTCATTTGGGTTTAATTTCCGCGAAATAAATTTTGCATTATATTCCTGAACATTTCTGACCTGCGCATCTTTAAGCAAATCATACCTGTTATCCATCTCGATACACAATGAATTTAAGGTTTTAACAACTTTGCGTGTTTCGGTAATTATAGCTTCTTCTGAGTCGGGAAGTTTAGCAAGATAGTGTCTTTCAATTTTCGAAAAAAGTGTCAGTTCCACTTTTTTTGGATCAACGAGAACAAACTTAACTTCTCCCGGATGCTTCTTATATAATATAGATGCTAATATAGCATTCAACCCAACAGATTTTCCTTGTCCTGTTGCCCCGGCCATAAGTAAGTGAGGCATTTTAACTAAATCAGCAATGAAAGTTTCATTAGCAATTGTTTTTCCTAAACCTATGGGCAGTTCAAATGAAGTCTTAGCAAATTTTTCACTACTTAGAATAGATCTCATACTAACAATTTCCGGCTTGCTATTAGGGACTTCTATTCCAATAGTACCTTTCCCCGGAATTGGGGCAATTATTCTAATGCCAAGAGCAGCAAGGCTCAGGGCTATATCGTTCTCAAGGTTTTTAATTTTCGAAATTCTCACACCGGGAGCCGGAATAATCTCATATAGTGTTACAGTAGGCCCAACAGTAGCCCTAATTTTATCTATTTGAATGGAATAATTATTTAATGTTTCCAGGATTCTGTTTTTGTTTGCTTCCAGCTCTTCTTTGTTGATTTCTATTGTATTGCTTCCATGTTCGTTTAATAAGGAAAGAGGTGGGTTTTTAAAGTCTCTCAGGTCTTTGGTAGGATCGTAAGGCTTAAGATCGGAAGCATCCTTTTCTCCTTCAAAACTATCTGAAGCAGGATCGTCAATCTCCTGGTAGTTATTACCCCTGATTTTACCATCGCTAACTTCAATTTCAAGCTCAGGGTTATTATGTAAATGCTGTATTTCTTCTCCTTCTGATTCCTTTGATTCTTCCCCAAGGCTTACCTCAAATGAAAAATCATCATCTTTGCTGTTTGTGTCTTCTTCAGCTGTTTTTTTAATGATACTTTCAATAATTGCTGATTCACTTTGTACATCATCTTTACCGGTATCACCGATGTTTTGAGAATTAGAAATTTCATCTTCAATCTCTGAGTCAGTATTTTCAGATTCATCTTTAGTAAAATAGGAGGCTAACTTTAAAATATAATCTTTAACTGCCTGGAAGTTAATATTAAAAGCTAAAATAAGCGCACTTAACAATGCAAAGATTAATATAAAACCGGTTCCAATTTTGCCAAAAATTCCATTTAGCCATATATTGCTTTCATGGCCAAATGCTCCACCGAGGGAAAAATTGTTTGCAGGAAATAAAAAATTTGCAGTTATAGGTATCCAAACCATTGCAAACAGGCAGTAGTTAATCGTTTTCCAAAGCGGTAATATTGACTTTTTAGTTAGAAGCTTTGTGCCGGTTACAAAAAACACTAATACAAATAAATAAGATGCTATTCCGAACCAATCTTTTATAAAAAGCTTTGAGATTGCAAAGCCTAACCGGCCCATAATGTTATGTACTGATATTTCTTTATCAAATAAGAGTTCTCCCCATGATTTCCCGATACTGTCATCAAACTTCCAGTTGAACAGATAACTGGTAAATGCCAATATAAGATATAAAGAGGAAATTATTAAGAGCAAACCAATAATTTTTCTAAACCTTCCATCCTTAAAGGATTCTTTAAAATTAGAAAAATTAAACTCGTTACCTGTAAGGTCACTTTTTGCTTCTTTTTTGCTTTTAAATGTATTTGCTTTAAATTTACTTTTGTTCTTTGACATTACGAAAATTAAATAAATTAGGCCTTGATTATTTGCAAAAATAATCAAAAGAATTGAATGTAAGTGTGGCTAAATAAATATATGATAATTCCAAATGTTCTTATTGGAAGGCTAATTTAGTTTACTTCTAAGTTCTTCGTATGTGATTGTTTTATATCCGCTTGGGATATTAAAATTCCGTCTTCCTGTAGATCGTCTTCTTGAATTAATATTTTCAGCTTCATAACGCATATTTATGTCACCGGTTCTGATTTCAAACAAAAGCATAAGCCCTGGTATGTCTTTGTAAGGAAGGTTGAAATTAAAGGGTTTCCCGTCAATTTCTTCAGTAAAATAAATAACAGAAACATATTCTTCACCAAAATCATCATAAGTAACAGCACGGACTTTTTGGCAAGTATAGCCCAGAATTTCTTTTACTTCACCTGTAAACTCAAATTCTGGTTGAGGCAGGCGGTTTAGTGATGCTAAAACATCTTCCCGGTTTTTTTGTATATGGTATTTTTCTCCCATTATTTCCAGGAGAACATCAACAGTTTCGTCCTCCGAGTTGGATATTTGAATTTGCTCCAGCTCTCCACCACGCATCTCCTGTTTAACAAGATTGTTGTTTGCCGTTACCCTGACAGAGGCAGGCAGCGCTTCTTGTGTTGCATAGTCAATCCTGCTTCCGGGATATGTAACATTATAGTTAATTGTACCTCTGAAACCGGTTCTTGAACAACTTGAAAATATTATCAATGCTAAAAAGAATAATAATAGCTTTTTTTGTTTCATAGCTTTAATTGTCATTATTATAAACAAAAGTAATAATACTAACGCCAAAGTTAATAAAATAATTGCTGATACAAAATAATAATCACTATTTCAGCTTTGCCCTTGGATGGTAACTTATAAGGTTTTCTCTTAAATACTCCCTGTCAATATGTGTGTAAATTTCAGTAGTTGTTATTGATTCATGGCCGAGCATATCCTGAACTTCCCTTAAATCCGCGCCTCCTTCTATTAAATGTGTTGCAAAACTATGGCGAAATGTATGCGGGCTGACGTTTTTCTTAATTCCTGCTTTTTCACATAAGCTTTTTACAATAATAAATATCATTACTCTTGAAAGCTTTTTGCCCTTATTGTTTAAAAAAACAAAATCCTCATGGCCTTTTACAACAGGCACCTGGTTCCTTGTTGTTGAAACGTATAGTTTCAGATGTTTTGATGCCCCGTAACCCAATGGTACAATTCTTTGCTTATTGCCTTTCCCGGTAATCTTAACATATTCCTCATTGAAATACACATCAGAAAGCTTTAAATTAATAAGTTCACTTACCCTTAAACCACAACCATATAGTGTTTCTATTATAGCTTTATTCCTTTGGCCTTCGGTAATACTTAAATCTATTGCCGAAATGATCATGTCAATTTCATGAATGCTTAAATGTTCAGGAATTTTGCGTCCTGTTTTTGGCCTTTCTAATAGGGCAGAAGGATTAACTTCAATGTAATCTTCAAGCAGAAGGTATTTGTAAAATGCTTTTATCGAGCTTATAAACCTGGCTTGTGTGTTTGGGTGTAGCCCTAACTTTCCGGTAAATTGCACAAAATCCGACAAATCTTCTCTTTTTATTGTGCAGGGATTGCTTTTGCTTTTTTCATTAATAAGATACTCTGATAGCTTTTTTACATCATTTATATATGCCGAACAACTATTTTGTGAAAGTGATTTTTCCAGTCTCAAATATGCTGAAAAGCCTTTTATATGTTTATCCCAACTCATGTGTTATGTTTATAATACAAATTTATTATTTTAATCTTAATCACTATTGTCTGATGAAAGAATATTTCGTCAATTGTGGTTTGAAATCAGAATCCGGAAAATAACTTTCTAACAATGTTTTATGCTTGATTGTATAGCAAATTTTATTTATTTATTACCAACCCTTTCCGCAGGTCATCTCTAACGGTTAGACCTGGCCTTTGGACCATCAATGTGGAATGACAATCAATATTTCTTATTGTTTAACATATGCTGTTGATACCCTGATTCATAATGTTTTTGTTAAATCAAATGGTTTTGGGACAGGTCAAGCCCTGTTATGCGACATTTACAATGCGTGTCCACCTGGAATGTAATTCAAGCCGGGGGTAAGTCGGACAGGTCAAGCCCTGTCCTTACGGTGATTCTGCTTGTTTTTTTAAGGCCGGTCAAGCCCGGCCAATACTAAGGATGTTGCATATTTACCACGTGAAATCGGTCTTTTATCCAATTCAATGGGTTTGATTCTATATATGCTGAAATGTTTTCATAGCTCTTTAAATCGCGAATTATACTGTCATGAAATGACCTTTGCCATGAAAACGATAATAATCCCTGTTTGCGTATTGAAGCTGAAGCTCGTGTTTTGTAAGCACCAACAATTTGAGATAAGCTTAATGGCGCAATATTACTGTTTTTTGGGACTATCTCTATAATTGCATGAACATGATTTGGTATAATGACATATTTATCAATATTCACAAATGAATATTGTATCATCAACCATTTTATTTGTTCCAATGCAATCTTGCCATATTCGCTTAATATCATTGCACCATTTCTGATATATCCAAAACAACAATTTTTATTCATAACATATATTGTTACAAAAATAAAGCCCTGCTGATGAATAATTATGAGTATTTAATCGTATAGGCCGTCTATTTTTCATCTTGATAAAAGTCGACATATTATAATAAAATACAAATATAATAACAATATAATAATTCTAATCAACATTTACAGTTGTTTTTGCAGCACACCTGTTAGTATAGGCCGGGCTTGACCGGCCTAATTGTCAATGAGGATTATGCTCGTAAGGACAGGGCTTGACCTGTCTTTAAAAAACAGCTTTTACACCATGAACAAAGCATTTTGAAAATATTGTCACTTCGACAGAAGGGAGACCACAAAGTAGCAGCAAAGCTAAATCTCGAAATTTTTATCAGACAGTAGTGTTAAATAATAGTGAATTTAATTTTCAGAATGCTTATAATTTCAACCCTATAGTGGCCAGAAAATCATTATCAATGGTATTCCAACAACTACAATAATAATTTCCAAAGGAAGCCCCATTCGCCAGTAATCTGTAAACTTATAACCTCCTGGCCCCATAACGAGAGTGTTTGACTGATGGCCAATTGGCGTTAAAAAGGCACATGATGCTCCTATTGCCACAGCCATCAGAAAAGGGTCAACAGAGAAACCAAGGCCTTTAGCCACGCTAATTGCTATTGGGGCCATTAGCACTACCGTTGCAGCATTATTAATAATATCAGACAAGAACATTGTTACAACAAGAATAATGGTAAGAATAGCCCAGGGGGGCAAGTTGCTGCCTATTTTTAAAACCATAGAAGCAATAATTCCTGCACCGCCTGATGTCTCTAGAGCTGCTCCAACAGGAATCATAGCTCCAAGAAGGATTATTACCGGCCAATCAATCCCTCTGTAAAACTCCTTAATAGGAAGAACACCACTTAAAACCATAGTGACAGCTGCCATTGAAAAAGCAATCTGAACAGGTAAAATTCCTGTTACTACAAGTATTATTGAAACTGCAAAAATTCCCAGGGCTAATGGTATTTTGGTTTTATATCCTATTCTTAGGCCTCTTTTTGCTAATGGAAGACATCCTATAGATGTAATAGTATCACTCAACATGTGTTCTCTTCCCTGGAGCAATAACACATCGCCTGTTCTGAATATGACATGGTCAAGCCTTCTGTGAATTCTTTGTTCTTTCCTTGCAACAGCAAGAAGATTAATCCCGAAGCGGCTACGCATACGCAAGTCAGCGGCTGTTCTTCCTATAATATTAGAATCTGCCATTACAACTGCTTCCGAGATAGCAATGTTTTTTGAACCTTCGGCATCTTTTCTGAATTTTTTGCCTCCTACAAGCTTTACACCTGTTTCTTCAACAAAAGCTTTCAACCCATCAGCATCTGTTTCTAAAATAATAATATCTTTCAACAGCAGGCTTTCCTCCGGTTCTGGTGCATGAATACGTTTTTTATCTCTAACCAACCCTAAAATCTGAACATCTGCTTTTGATATTTCATTTAAGTCCTGTACTGTTTTCCCTACAACCTTAGACTCCTTAACGACCTCAACCTCTGTTATATAGTCGTTAATATCAAATTGTTCCTTTTCTGATTTTTGGGCTGCCCTTTTCGGCAGAAGCCTCCAGCCAATAAGGGTAATAAAAACAATACCGGCTAAAGCAATAAAAATACCAACCGGAGCAAAATCAAACATCCCAAAGGCTTCACCTAATTCAACACCCCTGAAGGTAGCAATAATAATATTTGGTGGTGTTCCCACCAAGGTAGTCATGCCACCTAATAATGATGCAAAAGCTATAGGCATTAAAACATAAGATGGGGGGTTTCCGCTTTGTTTTGCCATGTGAATTGCAACCGGCATCATAATAGCCAAAGCACCAACATTATTCATAAAGGCAGATGCTATTGCCACAAGCAATGACAGGGCAAAAATTTGCAACAACAAGCTGTTTCCAACATTTGAAACCCATTTTCCCAACACTTCAATCAGGCCCGAAAATTCCAGACCTTTCCCAATTATTAAAACTGCCGCAACAGTAATTACAGCTGGATGCCCAAACCCTTCAAATGCCGCCTGTGGCTCAATTATTTTTAATTCAGGAAAAACTACATTAGCAATAAGTAGAACAAAGAGGGCTATTAAAGCTACAAAATCATGACGAATACGCCCCCACGCAAAAAGCAACAATGCTATGAATAGTGTACCAAATACAATGCTATGAGACATTTATTACTCAGTTTATATTTTGAATGCCAAATTTAGAAAAATAGTTTATGTGCAATATAAATTTTAACATTTTAAATTATTACCTAAAATATTATTTAATATATTTTGCTTTCATTACTATTTTGCAAATTCACAACAAACTTCAATTTACTAACAGTATCAAAAAAAAAGGAGTAAAACAAACGAATAATTAAAAAAAAATTAATTGATTAAAAACAATTTTTATATTTGCATGGTCAAATTTTTAACAATAATTTACACATCACACTTATGGAAAAAAATCAAAATGATTATCACGTAAGTTTTTTTAAGCCTGTTACTAATCGGGCCAGAAAAAACAGAAGTATGGTTTTGTGGTTAATAGTTGTCTGGGCAATTGCAGTCTTTGGTTTTCAAATTTTGCTGAGAGTTATTGAAAAGCCAACACCCGAACCGGCTTATGTAACTTATAGCGAGGTATGGGAAAGTGTCAACACAGGTAATGCGTCAGGTGAAGAGCTTAAGGCTTTTTCCAATTCAGTACTAACCGTTTTAGGAAAGCTTTATATTAAACCTGAATATAAAGTTGCTCTGACAAACGCATTTTCATGGAGCATTTTACAAGTTGCCGGTGATGATAAAGAACGATTAAATGAGTTGGTTCTGAATTTTGAAAAACTAAAAGAAGAAAGTGACAACATTCTTGACCCTGATTATATTAATGCAAGAAATTTACTGGCTGATAATATTTCTGCCATTTTAAACATTAAAGAAAATGACCCACGATTAACTGTTGCTCCTTTTTCTGTAAATAAAGAGCTGACAGGTGATTTTACGGAAGAAAACAAAGTATTGGTAGCTGAAGCCATGCCATTTTATTTAATACACAATCGTTCAGTACTGACAGACACTGTTTTCCTTGGCTTTCCTTTTCACTACTTCTTTACAGCAGTGTTTCTGCTTGTGCTTTTTATTGGGCTTTGCCTAGTATATTGCATACAAACAGACAAGATAGAACGAAAAGAACAAAATCTTAATGTTTAATAACTTATTACAATAAAAAAGATGAAAAAACTACTCTTATTAATATCGTTAATTTTGATTTCAGTCACCTCTAATGCAGCTGCAACAGCAACTGAGCTTGAAGGCAGTTTTAAAACCGGGCCAGCTATTATTTTAATAATGGTTTTGGTAACGTTTATTTTAGTAGGTATATTGTTTCGCGCTAAAGACACTTCTGACTACTATGCTGCCGGCAGAAGTATTTCAAGGGTTGGCTCGGGAATGGCTATAGCATCTAATTGGATGAGTGCGGCAAGTGTTTTGGGAATGGCTGCACTAATGTTTGGCATGGGTTATCACGGTTTGGCTTATGTTGTAGGCTGGACTGGAGGTTATGTCTTATTATTGATACTAATGGCCGGACAAATCAGAAAGTATGGAAAATACACCGCACCAGACTTTATTGGCGACAGGTATTATTCACAAGGACTTAGAGTTGTTGCAGCAATTATTGCAATTTTTATTTCCATTTCATACTGTGTTGGCCAATTTGGTGGAATAGGCCTAATGTTTAAATGGATTTTGGGAATAGACTATTTACTTGCTGTAATAATTGGTGCCGGTGTAATATTATGTTATACGCTTATATCAGGTATGTTGGGAGTTACTAAAAACATGCAGGTTCAGTACATTATTATTGCAACCTCTTTTCTTATTCCTTTATTTATTCTGTTATTTAAGTATGATTACTTTTGGTTGATTCCTCCAATTGGATATGGCTCAGTGGTATCAGATATTGTGGCAGGTGTGCCACTTAATGAATCAAAAGAGTTGTTTAACATTTACGGCCATCCGTTTTCTATTGTCTCTTCACCTGAATACGTAATGCCATGGGCAGAATCATCAGGAGGTACATTTTTTCAGTGGATGGTAATCGTTTTTTCTCTTATGATAGGAACAGCCGGACTGCCTCACGTACTGCAAAGATTTTATGTAGTGCCAAATCCAAGAGATGCAAGATGGTCTGTAGTATGGGGACTGTTTTTTATTTGTATAATATATTGGACAGCACCTGTTTATGCTGCTTTTGGCAAAATGTTTGCCGCTCATCCCGAGGTTGGAACTTTGCCTGTTGATGCTATTGTTGTATACACTGCTCAATTAGGTAATGTTAATCCTTTAATCGTTGGACTGCTTGCTGCAGGAGCTGTTTCTGCTGCATTTTCAACAACCTCAGGACTCTTGGTAGCTGGTGCTTCTGCATTTTCTCACGACTTATATGTTAAGGTTATTAATCCTGAAGCAACTGCAAAGAAGCAGTTGTTAATAGCAAGAATAGGTACAGTTCTAATGGCCGTAATAGTGACTTTTATTGCTATGTTAGAGCTTGCTTTAATTGCCGAACTTGTTGCCCTCGCATTTTCACTGGCCGGCTGTACAATCTTCCCGCTATTCCTGCTGGGTATTTGGTGGAGTGGCTCAAATAAGCAAGGGGCTGTTGCCGGACTTATTGCCGGTAGTGTTGTATCTTTGATATCGCTGACATATTTCATTACCGGACGACTTGGAGTTATGCTACCTTACCATGATTTTGTTAACTATTGGCTTGGAGCATGGTATTTCGCATGGGTTGGAGCACCATTAGCAATAATTGTTAATATCATTGTTTCAAAATTAACAAAACCCACCCCTCTGGAAGTCAGAAAATTTTTAGTTGAACAAGTACATTTATAAAATGAATTTTTTAAAAAACAAAAAAACCAGAGTACTCATTTTAATTTTGAGTACTCTTTTTATTTTAACATTTATAATTACACGATATTATTATGAATATCAAAACAGGTCGATTGACCCCAGGATAGTAGAGGCTAACTTGCTTTACTCACAGTATAATGAGCTTGCTCAAAGTGCTGATTATGAGGCAATTTTTCATCTTCTTGACACAATTGAGTTGATTTATAAAAATATTGAACATTATGCTGATTCTTATGAAGTTGGTGTTTTATATAACAACAGAGCTGCTACTTATATTGCTAAAGCATTAGCAGTAGAAAATAATGACAGTATTGTTAAAGATTCACTGTTGGTTTTGGGAAAGAAAAGCGCTGTAAAAAGCATCAAAATATATACAGACTGGATCTCAAAATGGAACAATAAAAACAAAGAAGAAATAAAGGAATTACTCAAGCCTCACTTTAATAAGAATGATAGTGTTTTCAAAGATAAAAACATAAACAGGTTTATTAATAGAAGAGCAGTGCAAATAAAAGAAGCGCAGGTTGAAACTACCAGGCGTTTATCTGTTAGCCTTACAAACCTTGGCATAATTTATCGCCACCAGGAAAAATATGAAGAAGCGGTAATTCAATACATTCAAGCATTGGAGTTATGGCCGGATAATTTATCCGCTGAAAACAACCTCAATATAATTTTTGACAAACCGCAAAAAAAGCCGAGTATTTTAAGGAGGCTATTCCCAAAAGACAGGCTGTAAATAATATTCAATAAACTTAACACTAACAAGGTTCGCTGGGATAATTCTTCGCCTTCTAAAGCATAAGTTGGGTTCAGCAAGGCCAAGGCTCCTCTGAAAAAAAGGCAGGCATAAGAACTTCCAATAGGAATTATTTATAAAAATGAAACCCTCATCTACTAAACATCTACAAAAGTGCATGTGTAAACATGAGGGTTCCATCAGGATAAAAGCACCTTAAATTGAATACATGAATACGCATAATACTAATATCCAATTTGATAACACTAATTTACATAGATGAAAATAGCCATTTTTACCGATATACATGAAGATTTTATTATGCTGGAAAAAGCTTATAACAAGCTTAATTCTATCGGCTATGATCTGCTAATCTGTTTAGGCGACATTACAGGATACACACCGGAATTTTACAATCATCAACCTGACGCAAATGCCTGTATTGATCTTATTAGAGAGAATGCTGACATGGTACTGGCAGGAAATCATGATCTTTACAGCTGCCAACGACTACCTACTTATCATCTCGATAAAAACATCCCGGAAAACTGGTATGAACTAACTAATGAACAGCAATCTATTATTGCAAAAGACAGCATTTGGCTATATGAGAATGAAATTATCCCACAATTGAGCTTAGAAAATTACAACTTTTTATGCTCACTTGAAGAATGGTCTTATGATGATACCGATGATTTACAAATTCTTTTTTCACACTTTGTTTATCCTGACCTGGCCGGAATAGGGCGTTGGTTTCCATATCAAATCAAGGAACTAAAACCGCACTTCAAATTAATGGAAGAACTTGAGTGTCAATTAGCTTTTGTTGGCCATTTTCACTCTGAAGAAGTTATCATAGCAAATAAGTTTTTTTGGTCAGCACCATGTATTGGAACGGTTAAAATTAAACCAAAGCAAAGAATTATTTTATGTCCTTCAATAGTTGGCAATGGTAAATCAGGAAGATTTACTATTTTTGATACGAAAACAAACAAAATAACTCCTCATCATATTAGTAAAACTTAAAGCTTATAGTAATGAACACCGGTTCAAGATTTTTTGTCAGAATATTACTCCCTTCATTATCAGCAGTATTATGTTTTATGATTGCAATATTTCTGTTTGTAATTCCTAATTACAGAGAAAGCCTTATGGATGGAAAGCGCGAAACTATTCGCGAATTAACAAATACTGCATGGAGTGTAATGCAAAAAAAAGACCATGCTGTTGATGAACACTATAGGCTCAGGGAAGCAAAAAACGAAGCAAAGAAAATAATTGGTGATATGCGATATGGTGATGAACTAAAAGATTATTTCTGGATAAATGACACTACTCCAAAAATGATAATGCACCCTTACAGGCCTTATATGGAAGGAATGGATTTATCTGATTACAGAGATTTAAAAGGTAAAAATTTCTTTGTAGATATTGTCAATATCACTAATGAGTTTGGAAGTGGATATATTGAATATAACTGGCAGTGGAAGGATGACAGCCTTACTGTAGTCCCTAAGCTATCCTATGTTAAGTCCTATGAACCATGGGGGTGGATTGTTGGCACAGGAATTTATATTGAAGATGTTAGCCATGAGATTACCAAGTTAACAAAGTGGGTAGTTTGGATTTCAGTGTTAATTACAATTATTATTGCAGCAATTATTATTTACTTAGCAAGAAGAAATTATATTGCTGAAAAAGAGCGCCAGGCTGCACAAGAAAGGCTTCGTGACTCAATGGAAAGATATAAGAAGCTTGTAGAAGCTTCTACAGATGGCGTTTTAATGATTATTGAAAACGAAATTGTTTACTGCAATCCATACCTACTAAATCTATTAGAATATTCCCAGGAAGATTTTGATCAAAAAAACAGCAAGTTTTATGATACATTAAACAGTTTTATTTACCTTGATTCTGAAGAAGAAAGTGAAAACTCAGGCCAGTCAGAAGTATCTGTTGAGCAGAAAGTCAAGAAAAAAAACGGCGATTACGTAAATGTTGTAATTAACAGGTCCAAATTTGAAATTGAAGGCAAGCACGGTTATATATTTACCGTTAAAGATGTTTCTAAAAATATTGACTTTAACAGAGATCTTGACTTAGATATTAAAAAGTTTAAGTCAATAGCAGGAATAATGAATCTGGGAATTTTCAGATGCACCCTGGGAAGAAAAGCACAATTTGTTGAAATAAACTCTAAAGCTTTAGAGCTTTTGGGTTATTCCTCAGAAAAGGATTTAAAAGAAACATTAGTGCAAGAGCTTTTTTATATCAATACTGAAAAAAAGGAAGTGATAAGGGCCATTAATGAGGGCAAACACATAAAAGACCGCTTACTAAGGTTAAGGCGTGCTGATGGCACTATTCTGCCAGCCATGGTTACTCTTTTTCCTGTTAATGATGCCAATGGCAAAACTGTTTTTTGTGATGGAATAATTATTGATGCTTACGACCACTTATCGCGTGATGTAGCTTTTGAAAAAAACCCTACAGTATTACATTTGTCAGCTAGCGTTTTGCTCCAGCCTGTAAAAGACTTTATAATAGCTGCCCCGCATTGTGATATGAACACCAGCATTGCCACAGCTTCAAAGCTTTTAACCAAGTCAGGTGCTGATATTTTGGTAATAATGAATGATAACAATTCAATGATTGGATTGCTTACCCACAGCGACATCAGCCGAAGAGTAGTTGCAGCAGAAAGCAACCTGTCGCTGCCGGTTTCTGAAATAATGAGCGCACCTGTTATTTCAGTTTCTGATGATGATATGGTTATGGATGCATTTACAATGATGGTTCAGCATAAAGTTTCATATATTGTTGTTAAGCAGAAAGACAACCTGAAGCCTTATTACATAAGCCTTTTAAAGTTGTCGGAATTGAGAAAGGATACTCCTGAATACTTAATAAACTCAATACAAAAAGCTGATTCAATTTACGAGATTTCTAACACTGTGGAGCTACTGCCTCGTTTAATCAGAAACTTAGTTGATACGGGAACCGGGGCATCTACCACCAGCAAGCTAATAAGTAAAATTTCTGATACTTCAACTGAAAAAATTATTGAAGATGCAATAAAAGAAATCGGTGTTCCGCCCGCCCCTTTTGTTTTTATGGCACTTGGCAGTGAAGGAAGAAAAGAACAAACGCTGGCTACAGACCAGGATAATGCTATTGTGTACAAAACTGACAGGGGTACAAACAATGACTCAATACAAGAATACTTTATAACACTGGGTAGCAAAGTTTGCAATGCTCTTAACAAAGTTGGATATCCTCTTTGCAAAGGAGGTGTGATGGCAATGAATAAAGAATGGTGTATGGAAGTATCTGAATGGGAAAAGACAATCTCAGAATGGATAAACAGGCCAAACCCACAGGAAGTCCTAAACACCTCAATATTTTTTGATTTCAGGCCGGTATATGGAGACTTTGAACTGGCAAATGCATTACAACACTTTTGTCAAAAAGAACTAAAAGATAAAAGCGTATATTTTTATAATCTTGCTCAAAGCACCGTAAACCTTAAACCCCCATCTGTTGATAGCTCAAAGCAAGACGACCTTTATGATATAAAAATGCCTATTTTAGCTATTATTAGCATAGCACGTTTATGGTCATTAAAGTATGGCGTTAGCGAAAGAAATACTAAAGAAAGGTTCTTTGTTCTTAACTCTGCTGATGTAATTTCCAACAAGCTTATGCACGACTTTACTGAAGCACTTTCATTTTTAATGCTACTAAGAGTTAAAAATCAATTAAAACAAATTGAGGAAAACAAGCCTGTTAATAATAAAATTAACCTTAATGACCTTTCTGATATTGAAAAAATAATG
Source organism: Bacteroidales bacterium (assembly GCA_003557965.1). Classification (GTDB taxonomy): domain Bacteria; phylum Bacteroidota; class Bacteroidia; order Bacteroidales; family UBA7960; genus PWND01. Next base: position 15,922 of record PWND01000124.1, read on the forward strand.
CTTAAAAAAATTATCAATACGATATCTGATCATCAAAACCACTTAAGCATGGAGTTTCGGTTAATGTAAGTGTATGTTAATGTAAAATAAAAAAGAGGCTGTGTGTAAAGCCAAAATTCTATAACAATTGGCTTGACGGACAGCCTCTTTCTGTTTTGCAAATTTTTTAAAATGGCAAATCATCATCAACTTCCGGAGAAGAATCATCCCCCGAATTGTCTCCAACTGCAGCCTTCGGTTGTTCAGAAGCAGTATTGGAGCTGTCTTTCCCACCACCTAAAAATGTAAGGTTATCCCCCATTATTTCAGTAGTATATCTTTTATTTCCGTCCTTGTCTTCCCACTGGCGGGTTCTGATGCGTCCTTCCAGGTATATTTGATTACCTTTTTTCAAATAACTTTCTGCCAATTCAGCCAGCCCACGCCAAAGAACAATGTTGTGCCATTCTGTAATATCATTACGAACGCCATCTTTATTCTTATATACCTCTGTTGTTGCCATTGAAAAATTTGCAACTTTAACACCTGATTCAAGTGTTTTGATTTCGGGGTCTTTCCCCAGGTTTCCAATTAAAATAACTTTGTTAACTCCAGCCATAATATAATTTTTTAATTAAACATTAATAAAATAATTTCACTGCAAATATATACATATTTTATAATTTAACAAACTAATTAGTATATTTATTAGATAAATATTCTGCTTGTATAAATAAATTACTTTAGTAAATGTACAAAAAATATTAATGCATTATTGCATTAAATATTATATTCCTCGAATGTTTTTAATATTTTTAATTATGATTTATATTGAGGTTCAAAAGGTTAATTATTATAAAAAAAAAATTTTTGTTTTCTTTATATAAGAAAAAAGTTATCTTTGCACCCCAATTTAGACATGTAACGAGTATATATCTATTTATAAATTCAAAAAATTTAAATTATTATGACAAAAGCTGAAATAGTAAATGAAATTTCAAACAAAACAGGAATAGAAAAAGTAACTGTACAGGCTGTTGTTGAATCTTTTATGGACACGACAAAAGGCTCTTTGGTAAAAGGAGAAAACGTTTATTTAAGAGGATTTGGCAGCTTTATTATTAAAGAAAGAGCAGAAAAAACAGGAAGAAATATTTCTAAGAACACAACAATCATTATACCTGCTCACTGTATTCCTGCATTTAAACCGGCTAAAGAATTTGTTGGTGAAGTAAAAAAGTCTGTAAAAGCAGCAAAGTAAATAACACTGTTACTAAATTTTAATACTTTATATTATGCCAAGCGGAAAAAAAAGAAAAAGACACAAAATGGCAACGCACAAACGCAAAAAGCGTTTGCGCAAAAACAGGCATAAAAAGAAATAATATTGCTTTGCTAACTATTATTCTTGCCTGAATAAACTTACGTAATTATTATTTATTAGTAATTATGTAAGTTTTTTATAATATGGTGATTATACTCTCCCGTTTTCACTTTTAAAGTATAAGTGATTTTATGATTTCAAATATTTGTAAATCGTGAATAAAGAATTAATAATAGACTCCGGCCCCAACGAGGTGGTCATGTCGTTATTGGAAGACAAACTTCTGGTTGAATTACATAAGGACAAAAAAAACAACAGATACTCTGTTGGGGATATTTATCTGGGTAAGGTTAAAAAAATCATTTCCGGCCTCAACGCTGCATTTGTAGATGTAGGATATGAAAAAGACGCTTTCCTTCATTATTTTGATCTTGGGCCACATATTAACAGCCTGAATAAGTACATCAAAATGTCCATGAGCCCAAAATACAGTATTCCAAAAATGGAAGATTTTATTTTGGAAAAAGAAATAGATAAAACAGGAAAAATAACCAACACTCTGTCTGCTAACCAGGCTGTATTAGTTCAGATAGCTAAAGAGCCTATTTCTACAAAAGGGCCACGTATTACCAGCGAAATAAGCTTTGCAGGAAGATTCCTTGTTCTTATCCCTTTCTCTGATAAAATATCTATTTCGCAAAAAATTAAAAACCCTGAAGAAAAAAGCCGACTAAAAAGGCTTGTAAAAAGCATTAAGCCCAATAACTTTGGTGTAATAATTAGAACTGTAGCTGAAGGCAAAATGGTTGCAGAGCTTGATTCTGACTTAAAAAGCCTAATTGAAAAATGGTATGCTGTGGTTGAAAAGCTTTCTAAGTCTAAACCTCCAAAAATTATCCAGGATGAAATTGATAGAAGCAGTGCTATACTTCGTGACCTTCTTAATGAATCCTTCAACAATATTTTCGTTAATGACGCCACAGTACATGCTGACCTTAAGGCTTTTATTAAAACCATTGCTCCTGAAAAAGCGGGTATAATCAAACACTATAAAGGCAAAGAACCTATTTTTGAGCACTTTGGTGTTGAACAGCAAATAAGAAGTTCATTTGGAAAAGTTGTTTCTATTAAAGGAGGCCCATATCTTATTATAGAACACACTGAAGCATTGCACGTTATTGATGTAAATTCAGGGCA